>NZ_JBFBKP010000170.1:0-1263 GCF_040702285.1 Arthrobacter sp. NPDC080086 | reverse complement strand
TGGCGGGTGATCGGCGTGTCTACTATATCTGCAAGAAGCGCCGCCGGCGACCGCTATCGTCGGCTAGGTACGCTCGGGTATAATTTTTGGTTGACACGCCGACGAACCGCCGAAGGAGACTGGCTTCTACGCAGGCTATGCGCGCGTCATCCGCAAGGTGCTGGACCACAAGGGCAAGATGCTGGCCGCGATGACGGTGCTATTCATCGGCTCGATGGTGCTGCTCTCGCGCGTGCCGGCCGGGTTCCTGCCCCCGTCGGAACGCCCGCAGTACCAGGTTGCAATTGAGCTGCAGCCGGGCAGCGATGCACGACGCACGCAAGCCGTGGTGCGCGATCTGAGCCAATGGCTGAGCGACAAGAAAGCCAACCCCGAAGTCACGACCAGCATCGGTTACGTGGCAGATGGGGGCCCCCGCGTCGTGCTGGTGCTCAGTCCGCCGTTGCCGGCCTCGCACGTCGGCTACTTCACGGTGAGTGTGCAGAGCGCGAAAGATGTTGCGCCCATGATCGAGCGCACACGCCAGTGGATGGCGCAGCGCTATCCCGATGTGCGCGTGGACGCCAAACGCTTCTCACGCAGTGCAAACGATGCCGGCACGGTGGCCTACCGGATCAGCGGCCCGGACGAAACCGTACTGCGCGATATCGGCGGCAAGATCGAAGGCATGCTGCGTCCGCTGCCCGGGATGGTGCACGTGCGCAACGATTGGGGCCCGCGTGTGCCGCGTGTGGACGTGCAGATCGACCAGCGCAAGGCGCGCCGCCTGGGCATCAGCAGCGAAGACATCGCCACCTCACTCGGCGCCCGCTATACCGGCGTTGAGGTCTCCGTCCTGCGCGACGGCGACACGCTCGTGCCGCTGGTGGTGCGCGGCAGCGATGCCGAACGTGCCCGCCCGGAAGACCTGGCGAACACGCTGATCCACCCGGCCAGCGGCGCGGCACCGGTGCCCCTGTCTGCACTGGCGAGTGTGTCGCTGTCTTCCGAGCCGTCGGCCATTCGCCGGCGCGACCTGGTGCGCACGCTGACCGTGGAAGGCCGCAGTACGCAGGCCACCGCACAACAGATCGTCGACCGTGCTGCCCCGAACATCGCAAAGATCGCGCTTCCCCCGGGCTACCGAATCGAGATGGGTGCCGAGATCGAGGAAGCCGCCGATTCCAACGCATCCCTCGAGACCTACCTGCTGAATGGTCGCCACCGAATGCTTGTGCTGCGTGATCCCCATGCCCCAGCAGGCGATGACGCTGCCGGCCTTGA
>NZ_JBFBKP010000169.1:0-1520 GCF_040702285.1 Arthrobacter sp. NPDC080086 | reverse complement strand
CATGTGAGAGGCACATCCTGCGTCGATGAACGCGTTCCATTTGGTCCCGGCAATGAGCGGCTACCCGCAGACGGCCCGGTCGACCACCTGACTTTTCTTCGGCGAACCCCTGGTCCAACCGGCGCCGGGGGCCGATATCCGCACGGATACCGCCTGAAAGACCTTTGATACCTATGACTACTTTTGCTGCCCTCGGCACGCCCAAGGCCCTTGCCGACACCCTGACCGCCCAGGGAATCACCGAGCCGTTCCCCATCCAGGTCAAGACCCTCCCGGACACCCTGGCCGGACGCGACGTCCTGGGCCGCGGCCGCACCGGCTCCGGCAAGACCATCGCCTTCGCCATCCCGCTGGTGGCCCGTCTCGCCGAGCGCGAGGCCGCGCACTTCCGCAAGCCCGGCCGCCCGATGGCCCTGGTCCTGGCCCCCACCCGCGAGCTGGCCACCCAGATCAACGCCACGGTGGAGCCGCTGGCCAAGGCCGTCGGCCTGAACACCACCGTGATCTACGGCGGCATCTCCCAGGCCCGCCAGGAAAAGGCCCTCCGCGCCGGCGTCGACATCGTCATCGCCTGCCCCGGCCGCCTGGAGGACCTGATCCGCCAGCGCATCCTGACCCTCGAGTCGGTCGAGATCACCGTCCTCGACGAGGCGGACCACATGGCCGACCTCGGCTTCCTCCCGGTGGTCAAGAAGCTCATGGACATGACCCCCGCCCAGGGCCAGCGCCTGCTCTTCTCCGCCACCCTGGACAACGGCGTGGACAAGATTGTCCAGCGCTACCTCTCCAACCCGCTGACCCACTCCGTGGACGACCCGCAGGCCGCGGTCACCACCATGGAGCACCACGTCCTGGTGGTCAACGACCAGACCGTGAAGAAGCAGCTGATCGTGGAGCTCGCCTCCGGCGCCGGCCGCCGCGTGCTGTTCATGCGCACCAAGCACCACGCCCGCAAGCTGGCCAAGACCCTGACCGACGCCGGCATCCCCGCCGTCGATCTGCACGGCAACCTGTCGCAGAACGCCCGTGACCGCAACCTCGCCGAGTTCTCCTCCGGCGACGTCCGCGTCCTGGTCGCCACCGACGTCGCCGCCCGCGGCGTGCACGTCGACGACGTCGAACTCGTCATCCACGTGGACCCGCCCACCGAGCACAAGGCCTACCTGCACCGCTCGGGCCGTACCGCCCGCGCCGGTTCCGACGGCACCGTGGTGACGCTGACCCTGCCGGAGCAGCAGTCCGACGTGAAGAAGCTCATGAAGGCCGCCGGCGTGGACGTCAGCTTCGAGCGCGTCACCGCCAGCTCGCCGATCGTGGCCGAGCTCGTCGGCGACATCGCCGAGAAGGTCGACCCCCGCACCCGTGCCGCGCTGCTGGCCGCCAAGGCTCCGCAGCAGGGCGGCGGCACCTCCACCGGTGCCAACGCCGAGCGCAAGCGGGCCCGCCGCCAGGCAGCCCCCACCGCCGGTGGCCGCGGAGCCTCGGCGGACACCTTGCCGCGTCCGCCGCGGCCGCCGCGG
>NZ_JBFBKP010000168.1:0-1598 GCF_040702285.1 Arthrobacter sp. NPDC080086 | reverse complement strand
GCCGCATCGACTCGTCCCCCACCACCGGCACCAAAACCACCCTCACCCGATGACCCACCCACAACACAAATTCACGCCCCATCGCCGGCCCCAGCCAACGACCTCGGGTGCTTTGAAGGAACACATGAATCGCAAACGGTTTACCGCCGCTCTCGCAGGTGCTTTGCTGGTCTCGGCGTCATCGCTGACATTCGGAGCGGCAGCACCGGGGCTGGCCTCGGAACCGACGGATTCGTCAACGACCATCAGTACTCCCACGGCGACCAGTTCGCCGTCCGTCGGATCCTCATCCGCCCCTACGAATCAGACCGTTGCAACCCCCACTGCAACGGCGACAGCTACTGACACGTCCACCGGTTCGGGCACGAGCATCCCGGTTCAGGGACCCACCCCGGAGCCTCCGGTACCCGAACAGACCGGCGGCGCACCTACCAGCGTCCATGTCTTCCAAACCCCCCCATTGGAAGGCGCTAAGGGTGCGTCGGCTAGGACTCTTGGTACAGAGTCATACTCATTGGCCAGGACAGGCAATATCAAAGTCCGGCTGGTCACTGTGCAGCTAACCGACGTCAAAGCCAATATTTCCATGGACTCTGCGGTCTCCGCCGTTCAGGCGACCAGCAACTACTGGGCAACCATGTCGAACGGCCGGCTCAGCATGAGCGTTGCCAGTACCGAGACATTCAACAGTCGCAGTGCCTCCTCAACGCAGCGGTACTCGGACATGATGAACACGATTACCAACGAACTGGGTTGGGTGCCTAACCCCTACACGGCACTCGTGGTATTCGTATCGACTCCCACGCTTTCCGACGGCGCGTACGGCGCAGGCTGGAGCTACAACGGAACAAGCGGCCGGGTCATCATGCCTCTACCGGCCGCCCTTACCCGAAGTGTGCTCACGCACGAGTTCGGTCACGTCCTCGGGCTGATGCACGCCAACAGCCTCCAGTGCGGCAGTGGCGCCCAGGATGTGGCGACAAACAGTGACGGTACCTTTGCTGACCCGTCCTGCAGCATCAGGGAGTACGGCGACAGCATGGACCTCATGGGGGTTTCCCAGTCCTCCCAGCCCACAATCAGCTCGACACTGTGGGAGTACGGCGGCTTTGGAACCGGCCGAGAAGTCCGGGACCTTGGCAAAGCCGGAAATAGCACCGCCTACACCCTCACCGCATGGAGTGGCACGGCCGATGGCCGTGCTGTGAAGTTCACGGATCCGGTAAGTGGGGAGGTCTACTACCTGGAGTTGCGGCTGCCTGTCGGCTATGACGCTGCGACCGCCGTCAACGGCAATCGCGGAGTGAAAATCGTGCAGCAACTCGGGGCAGGGTCCCTCATCCTCATGCCAGACTCCCACCCCTTCGCCGGTTACTACAGCACGCGGCACGCGTGGCAAGCGGGAGAGGTATTCACGACTCACGCGGGGACGCGGGTAACCGTCAATTGGATCTCAGGTACCGCCGCGGGTGTGACGATTGAGTCGACGGCGGCCATGGCCGTCAAGGCGATTGCTGATGTGGCGGCTGTTTCTCCCGGGCTTGGTAAGTCGGTTTCGGGTTTGAAGACCGGGTTGCGGGGAGGTGTTTCGCAGGGGT
>NZ_JBFBKP010000167.1:0-1725 GCF_040702285.1 Arthrobacter sp. NPDC080086 | reverse complement strand
TTCCTTTGTAGTGGTTTAGCTGGGAGTCCACGCCGGCGGGCTTGCCGCCCGCCGTCGTGGACGACCTCCCTCTTCCCGTAACCCAAGACTTCAGAATTTAGAGAACAAGAGAGAACAGGGACCATATGTCCAGCGAATCCTCCTTCGGCCTCATGCAGATCGGCCTCGCCACCGCGGAAGACATCCGCGGCTGGTCTTACGGCGAGGTTAAGAAGCCGGAAACCATCAACTACCGCACGCTCAAGCCCGAGAAGGACGGCCTCTTCTGCGAGAAGATCTTCGGCCCGTCCCGCGACTGGGAGTGCTACTGCGGTAAGTACAAGCGCGTGCGCTTCAAGGGCATCATCTGCGAGCGGTGTGGCGTTGAGGTCACCCGCGCCAAGGTCCGCCGTGAGCGCATGGGCCACATCGAGCTGGCCGCCCCGGTCACGCACATCTGGTACTTCAAGGGTGTTCCGTCCCGCCTGGGCTACCTCCTTGACCTGGCTCCGAAGGACCTCGAAAAGGTCATCTACTTCGCCGCCTACATGATCACCAGCGTCGACACCGATGCCCGCCACGAGGAACTGCCCAACCTGCAGGTTGAGCACGACATCGAAAAGAAGCAGCTGATCGACAACCGCGACGCCGACATCGCCGCGATCGCCCGCGACCTCGAAGGCGAAATCGCACGCCTCGAGGGCGAAGGCGCGAAGGCTGCCGACAAGAAGAAGGCCCGCGACTCCGCCGACCGCCAGATGGCGAACGTGCGCAAGCGTGCCGACGCCGACATCGAGCGACTCGAGCAGGTCTGGGACCGGTTCAAGAACCTCAAGGTCGCCGACCTCGAAGGCGACGAGGGCCTCTACCGCGAACTGCGTGACCGCTACGGCATGTTCTTCGAGGGCTCCATGGGCGCCGAAGCCATCAAGAAGCGTCTCGAGAGCTTCGACATGCAGGCCGAGTCCGACCTGCTGCGCGACATCATCGCCAACGGCAAGGGCCAGCGCAAGACCCGCGCCCTCAAGCGCCTTAAGGTCGTCAACGCGTTCCTGACCACCAACAACAGCCCCTTGGGCATGGTGCTGGACGCCGTCCCGGTGATCCCGCCGGAACTGCGCCCGATGGTCCAGCTGGACGGTGGCCGCTTCGCGACCTCCGACCTCAACGACCTGTACCGCCGCGTGATCAACCGCAACAACCGCCTCAAGCGGCTCCTGGACCTCGGTGCCCCCGAGATCATCGTCAACAACGAAAAGCGCATGCTTCAGGAAGCCGTTGACAGCCTGTTCGACAACGGCCGCCGCGGCCGTCCGGTCACCGGACCGGGCAACCGCCCGCTGAAGTCCCTGAGCGACATGCTCAAGGGCAAGCAGGGTCGGTTCCGTCAGAACCTCCTCGGCAAGCGCGTCGACTACTCCGGCCGTTCGGTCATCGTCGTCGGCCCGCAGCTGAAGCTGCACCAGTGCGGCCTGCCCAAGCAGATGGCGCTGGAGCTCTTCAAGCCGTTCGTGATGAAGCGCCTGGTCGATCTCAACCACGCCCAGAACATCAAGTCGGCCAAGCGCATGGTCGAGCGTTACCGTCCGCAGGTCTGGGACGTTCTCGAAGAGATCATCACCGAGCACCCGGTGCTGCTGAACCGTGCACCTACCCTGCACCGTCTCGGCATCCAGGCGTTCGAACCGCAGCTCGTCGAAGGCAAGGCCATCCAGCTTCACCCGCTGGTGTGTGGCGCCTTCAACG
>NZ_JBFBKP010000166.1:0-1845 GCF_040702285.1 Arthrobacter sp. NPDC080086 | reverse complement strand
CTGCACCCCGACGTGGTGATCGCCGTAGGCCAAGCCGGTGGCCGCGCCGAGATGTCGATCGAGCGCATCGCCATCAACGTGGACGATGCGCGCATGGTTCTTGGTTGCCAGCCAGTCAGCAAGCGACATGGCGTCGAACTCGGCGGCACGCGGCGACGTCCACGGCGCCGCTGTCGGCACGCTCTTGGCCAACTCCTCCAGCTCACGCCGCAGTTTCGGATCCGTGCCAAAGCCGCCGTCGCATTCGGTGGTAGCGCGTGCGTCGCCCGCCAGCATCACGATCTTGCCTTCCCAGTAGGTCAGAAAGGTGCTGACGCCGAGCTCGCGAGCCAGATCGGCAACCGCGGTCTGGCCCGGCCCGATCCACTGGCCGCCGGCTTCCGAAAAGTAGCCTTTTCCCAGGTCGTGATTGAGGGTGCGTCCACCGACACGGTCGCGCGCCTCCAGCACGACGAAGGACTCGCACCCCGCACGCTTGAGGTCGCGTGCAGCGGTCAGGCCGGCCAGCCCGGCGCCGATGATGGCGACCTCGAGCACGTCGCGGTCATCGCTGGCCGCAGTTGCGGCGCTCGCCACCTTCGGCAATACCGCCGCCGTTGCCGCTGCCGTTACTGACGCGGCCATACCGAGAAAGCCGCGCCGCGTGAGCGGCGCCGCATCCGTCGGCGCGTCGTGTTTCTTTGCAATGTCGTCCATCCTGACTCCCCGTGCTTAACTTGAAAAATCTGCGTGATTGATTGGCTTGCAATGCATTGCGCAACGTCGTCGATTCCTGCTGCGACGGTGCGTCGACGCCCTCGGGCATCGCGCGTGTGGCATCGCGGCTGGCACTGCTCTCCAAGCGGTTGATCTCCTCCCATGCAGTCCACGGGAAGAACGCATGCACTGGAGTCAGTTGAAGTGGCCAACCTCGACAAAATCGTCCTGCTGGAGCAACGCCTGGGGGTCAGTCATCACCCCGTTGCGTTCCACAAATCCTGCATAGGTCGTGCTACACGACCATCCCAGCAGCCGCTGCATTTCCTCGGGAAAGCGCTTGACGCGCTCGATCGGCAACGTCAGATAGTGGTTCTCTTCTTGCCGCAGGATCGCGAGGTCATATGACATGGTCAGCCCGGTCCGCGGCGCATTGCTTCGGTTCTGCCCACCTCCGTGGTACGTCGAACCGATGAAGATCAGAGCATCGCCAGCGTCCATCGAGGTCGGGATCGCCTCCTCTTGCTTCGGCATCCGCTCGTCATCCCACTTGTGGCTGCCCGGGATGACCAAGGTCCCACCGTTCTCTTCGGAAAAATCGGTGATGGCGATCATGATCTGCACGCGAGCTTCCCGGTTGTAGCCGGGGTGTCGCCACAGCCAGACTGAATCGTCACGATGCAACGGCTGCATGCCCTGACCAGGTCGAATCTGGATAGCCTGCGTTACGCCCACCTGAATATCGGGTGCCACCTCGACCTGGTTCTCGCCGCTCCAGAGCTTGATCGGCTTCTGCAGAATGAGGCGCGCGGTTTCGAGAAACAGTGAGTTCAGCGCGACGTCGACCATATGGTCGGTGCGGGCAAACAGGCGTGACAGGCGTCGCGTTTGCGTACCGGCAAAGTATTCGTCCACGCCGTTCGGGGTCGCTTCGAGCATCGGAAGAAGGTCCTTCTTCAGGTGTTCGAGCAGGCTTGGTGCGAGGAAGCCCTTCACGATCACACCGCCGTCCGCTTCAATGACGGACGCAAGTTCAGAGGGCGCTGCTGAGTTGCCCGCGCAGCAAGGGCCGGTCGACGCTAGTGCCCGCACCCCCGTCACCCGCGACGCCTGATCGCTCTTTCCATGCCCAAAGCCATCATGCTCAAA
>NZ_JBFBKP010000165.1:0-2082 GCF_040702285.1 Arthrobacter sp. NPDC080086 | reverse complement strand
GCCAACGAGACGGTGCGCATGCTCAAGGCATCCGAAAGCTGGAAGGCGTCCGGCTACTACGTCTACGAGATCAACACGCGTGGCTATGCGGCAGGTCCATCGATGCTATTGCAGGCGGCGGCGGCCACTTCCACGGCCGGCGAGCGCGTGCTGGCGGAACTGGCGGTGCGTGATCTGGAGATACTGGATGATCCGGCACTGGCTGCGCAGCACGGCGCGGCGGAGGGCGGCGTGCACTGAGCGGCCTTGCGGCCAAAAGGTGTAAGACAGCGTGCCGAGGATGCTGCACGGCGCGCCCGGCGTGAGCCACAGGCCGTTGTACGAACTGACGTAGTACGTGCGGTTGATCGGTGCCGTGGCTGGCCAGGACTATGAAACGTGCGTGTCGAAGTCTGTCTTCGAGCCGATCGGCATGCAGCATTCAGGCCTGCACCTGGGGACGGTATGTATTTCGAGTGGCAGAACAGTCGAGCTGTGATGAGATCGTTGGCAAATACTCCACTGCAGAGCGCTGAAGCTCACTCAATCACGACAGCGTTTCGACGATGAACATCCGCGCTTGCTGGGCTTCCTGACGGTCGGCCTTGATCGGCGCATATGTCTCGGAATTGTAGAAGGCGAGCGCTTGGGCCAGCGTTGGGAACTCGAACACACCGGCCATCGGCAGTGGGGCCTCATCCCCTTCCAGAACCTGCGCTACAGGACCGAAATGCAAGATTCGCCCACCTGCCTCTTGCAGGGCAGCTTGAAAGCGTGGAGCAAGCGCCGCCTGCTTGGCGGAGTCGATGATGCGTAGATTGACGTGTACGTATGCTGGCATTGTGCCTCCAAAATAATGCATATACATTATTGCTTGAGGGCAGGGTTGTCAAACGGGGTAGACATGAAGGGTTTTGATCCAGAAGCTTTGAAGAACGTTGCGGCGGAGTGTCCGGGCTTCCAGGCGCGTGCAACGGCGCGCTCACTCACGCGTTACTACAACGCCTGTTTCAAGCCGCTCGGGCTCACGGCAGAGCAATTCAGCCTCTTGGTGGGTATCGGTGAGGCTGAAGGGACGACTCTGGTTGAGCTAGCGGATAAGGCCGGGGTTGACGCCACGACCCTCAGCCGATCCGTTCAGAATCTAGAAAGCCGAGATTTGGTCCATGCCACTGGCGGACGCGGCCGAGCTGGAAAGCAGTTGACCCTCACGGCATCTGGGCGTCGACTCGTGGCGGATGCGCTCCCGGTGTGGCGTTCAGCCAAGGCAGAACTTGCCGGTCGGATGGGCGATAAAGAGCTTCATTGCGCAAGGCAGGCAATGGCGGAACTGGCCAAAGCCGCAGAGTCCGCGCGGGCATAGCGCTTCCGGTCGGCGGGCGTGCACCTCACGACAGAAAACCTGCGTTACGCAATGCTTCCTCGGCGGCCTCATGGTCCTGGGCAGAGGTGCCCCCGGAGATACCGATGCCGCCCACCAGACGCCCTTCGTGAAAGAGCGGTACGCCGCCGCCCACTGGCATCAGGCGCGGATGGTGCGCCAGCGGGGCCACGGCGGGCTCGGCCATGTACTGGTTCCATTGGTGCGTGGACATGCCGAACGAGGCTGCCGTCCAAGCCTTGTTGATGGCGACGTCAGCGGTCAGGAAAGGCGCAGCGTCCGCACGCTCGAACGCGCGCAGGTGGCCGCCTGCATCGGTAATGGCGATTGTTGCGGCGAACCCGCGTGCTGCACAGGCGCGACGCGCCTCCGCCAGCAAGGCTTGCGCGGCTTCCAGGCTGATCGTTGCCGTAGCGACGATGGGGGATGTCATGGGGAGGCTCCTTGTCAGAAGGATTCAGGGATTTCAGGAATTGGCGACAACGACTTTGCCGATCATGTTGCCGGCCTCGACCAGCGCATGCGCCTCGATCAAGCTCGCCGCGTTGATGCCATCAATGCGCTGGGTCAGGGTGTGCTTGATGTCTCCGCGATCGACCAGTTCGGCCACGCGGCGCAGCAAGGCGTGTTGTCGGGCGATGGTGTCGGTGGTGAACATGGCGCGGGTGAACCCGAGGCCGATGGCGAGATCTACGTCTATGTCGAAGACGTGGCTGCACGGC
>NZ_JBFBKP010000164.1:0-2120 GCF_040702285.1 Arthrobacter sp. NPDC080086 | reverse complement strand
GCTGCGGTCAGCGTCGTCTTGCCGTGGTCAACGTGACCAATCGTCCCAACGTTCACGTGCGGCTTGGTCCGCTCGAACTTTTCCTTTGCCATGTCAGCTCCTCAATTCGGAATCGGCTAATTACTAGATTTGGATGCGGGCGACACGCACATGCGCATCGCCCAAACACGTTGATTACTTCGTACCCTTGGCAGCCATCACAGCTTCGGCGATGTTCTTCGGTGCCTCGCTGTATTGCTTGAATTCCATGGTGTACGTGGCGCGGCCTTGCGTTTGCGAGCGCAGCGACGTCGAATAACCGAACATTTCCGACAGCGGGACTTCGGCCTTGATGATCTTGCCGCCGCCCACCATGTCGTCCATGCCCTGCACGATGCCGCGGCGGGACGACAAGTCGCCCATCACGGTACCCGTGTAGTCTTCCGGCGTTTCCACTTCCACAGCCATCATCGGCTCGAGCAGAACCGGAGTAGCGCGGCGCATGGCTTCCTTGAACGCCATCGAGCCTGCCATGCGGAACGCGTTTTCGTTCGAGTCCACGTCGTGGTACGAACCGAACGTCAGCGTAACCTTCACGTCCACCACCGGGAAGCCAGCCAGAATACCGGCCGGCAGCGTGTCGACGATACCCTTCTCGACCGCCGGGATGTATTCGCGAGGAATCACACCGCCCTTGATGGCGTCGACGAATTCGAAGTTCTTGCCAGCCTTCTTCGCCTCGTCGTCTGCCGGTTCCAGCGTGATCACAGCGTGACCGTACTGACCGCGGCCGCCCGACTGCTTGACGAACTTGCCTTCGACGTCTTCAACCTTCTTGCGGATGGTTTCGCGGTAGGCAACCTGCGGCGCACCGATGTTGGCTTCCACGCCGAATTCACGCTTCATGCGGTCAACCAGAATTTCGAGGTGGAGCTCGCCCATGCCCGAAATGATGGTCTGGCCCGATTCTTCATCGGTACGCACGCGGAACGACGGATCTTCAGCGGCCAGGCGGTTCAGGGCGATACCCATCTTTTCCTGGTCAGCCTTGGTCTTCGGCTCGACAGCCTGCGAGATCACCGGCTCAGGGAACACCATGCGCTCGAGCACGATCGGGGCAGCCGGATCGCACAGCGTGTCGCCCGTGGTAGCGTCCTTCAGACCGACTGCGGCAGCGATGTCACCGGCCAGCACTTCCTTGATTTCTTCGCGCTGGTTGGCGTGCATCTGCAGAATACGGCCCAGACGCTCCTTCTTCTGCTTCACCGGGTTGTACACGGTGTCGCCCGAATTGATCTTGCCCGAGTAGACACGGAAGAAGATCAGCTGACCCACGAACGGGTCGGTCATGATCTTGAACGCCAGTGCCGAGAACTTTTCGTTGTCGTCAGCCTTGCGCTCGAGCTTCTTCTCGTTGTCGGTTTCGTCGGTGCCCTGGACCGGCGGAATATCGACCGGCGACGGCAGGAAGTCGATCACGGCGTCGAGCATGCGCTGCACGCCCTTGTTCTTGAACGCGGTG
The DNA here is from genome assembly GCF_040702285.1 of Arthrobacter sp. NPDC080086. NCBI lineage: Bacteria > Bacillati > Actinomycetota > Actinomycetes > Micrococcales > Micrococcaceae > Arthrobacter > Arthrobacter sp. NPDC080086. Next base: position 619 of record NZ_JBFBKP010000164.1, on the reverse strand, counting down.
CCGCACAGCATCGGCTGGATTTCGCAGGCGATGGTACGGTCGCGCAGCGCCTTGACAATCTCAGCACGGGTCAGCTCTTCGCCGCCCAGGTACTTTTCCATCAGGGCTTCGCTGGCTTCAGCAGCCGACTCGACCATCTTCTCGCGCCATTCGTTGGCAACGTCCACCAGATTGGCCGGGATGTCCTGGTACTCAAACTTCACGCCTTGGCTGGCTTCGTCCCAAATGATCGCCTTCATCTCCAGCAGATCGACGACGCCTTGGAAGCCGTCTTCAGCACCGATCGGCACCACGACGGGCACCGGGTTGGCCTTCAGGCGGGTCTTCAGCTGGTCATAGACCTTGAAGAAGTTCGCGCCGGTACGGTCCATCTTGTTGACGAACGCCAGACGCGGCACCTTGTACTTGTTGGCCTGGCGCCAGACGGTTTCCGACTGCGGCTGCACGCCACCCACTGCGCAGTACACCATGCACGCGCCGTCCAGCACACGCATGGAACGCTCCACCTCGATGGTGAAGTCCACGATGCCGGCCTGTATCCGCTCAAGGGTTACAGCATCAGCCTGCCGCTGGGCGAGGGTGACACTGCACCGGTGATCAGCGTGACGGATGCGGCGCG
>NZ_JBFBKP010000163.1:0-2300 GCF_040702285.1 Arthrobacter sp. NPDC080086 | reverse complement strand
ATGACGATAACCTCTAACCCGGCTTAGAACATCAGGCCAGCTTCGCGAGCCGCGTCGGCCAGAGCCTTCACGCGACCGTGATAACGGAAACCCGAGCGATCGAACGCCACAGCTTCGATGCCGGCAGCCTTCGCCTTCTCGGCGATGCGCTTACCCACCAGGGTCGCAGCAGCGGTGTTGCCACCGTTGCCGTTCAGTTCCTTGCGGACTTCGGCTTCCGCCGTCGAGGCCGAAGCCAAGACCTTGGTGCCGTCTTCCGAGAAGACCTGCGCATAAATGTGCAGGTTGGTACGGTGCACAGCCAGACGGGCGACATTCAGTTCCGCGATCTTCAGGCGGGTCTGACGTGCACGGCGCAGACGCGAGTCATTTTTGTTCATGATGTGCACCTTACTTCTTCTTGGTTTCCTTCAGGATCACACGCTCATCTGCGTAGCGCACACCCTTACCCTTGTAGGGCTCAGGCGGACGATAGCCACGCACTTCAGCGGCGACCTGACCAACTTTCTGCTTGTCCGAACCCTTGATGATGATTTCGGTCTGCGTCGGCGTTTCCGCCTTCACGCCTTCCGGCATCTCATGGATCACGTCGTGCGAGAAGCCGAGTTGCAGCTTCAGGGCGGTGCCCTGAACAGATGCACGGTAACCCACGCCGACTAGGTTCAGCTTGCGCTCGAAGCCCGTCGTCACGCCCTTGACCATGTTGGCCGTCAGGGCGCGCATCGTACCTTGCAGCGCATTGGCTTCACGCGACTCATCTGCCGGCTCGAACGTGATCGTGCCGTTGTCGGTGTTGACCTTGACCAGTTGGTGAATCGGCTGCGTCAGCGTGCCCAGCGGGCCCTTGACGGTCAGCAGACCACCAGCGAAATTGACTTCGGCGCCCTTGGGCAGCGCGATGGGAGCCTTACCTACGCGAGACATGGTTCCCCTCCCTTAGGCGACGTAGCAAATGACTTCGCCACCGACACCGGTTGCGCGGGCGCGGCGGTCCGTCATCAGACCCTGCGGGGTCGAGATGATGGCGACACCCAGGCCGTTCATCACTTGCGGGATTTCGTTACGGCCCTTGTACACACGCAGACCAGGCTTCGAGACGCGCTCCAGGCGCTCGATGACCGGACGGCCGGCGTAGTACTTCAGACCAATCGTCAGCGTGGACTTGCCACCCTGCTCGGTCACGGCGAATTCGTCGATGTAGCCTTCGTCCTTCAGGACTTTGGCGATTGCCACCTTCAGCTTCGACGACGGCATGACCACCGACGCTTTTTCCACCGCTTGCGCGTTGCGGATACGCGTCAGCATATCGGCGATCGGATCGCTCATGCTCATACTGTTTCTCCTGTAGCCTGTGCGTGATTACCAGCTGGCTTTCGTCAGACCCGGGATTTCGCCCTTGAAGGCGATTTCACGGAGCTTGTTACGCGCCAGGCCGAACTTACGGAACGTACCGCGGGGACGACCGGTGATCGAGCAGCGGTTGCGCTGACGAGTCGGGTTCGCGTTGCGCGGCAGTGCTTGCAACTTCAGACGCGCTTCGTAACGCTCTTCTTCCGACTTGCTTTGGTCTGCCACGATGGCTTCGAGAGCGGCGCGCTTCTCAGCGTACTTGGCCACGAGCTTGGCACGCTTCTTCTCGCGTTCGATCAGAGACAATTTAGCCACGGTAACCCCTTAATTACGGAACGGGAACTTGAACGCATTGAGGAGCGCCTTCGCTTCCTCATCGTTCTTCGCAGTCGTCGTGATGCTGATGTTCAGACCACGGAGTGCGTCGATCTTGTCGTACTCGATTTCGGGGAAAATGATCTGCTCTTTCACACCGATGTTGTAGTTGCCACGACCGTCGAACGCCTTGCCCGACACACCGCGGAAGTCACGCACGCGCGGCAGCGACACGGTGATGAAGCGGTCCAGGAATTCGTACATGCGTTGGCCACGCAGCGTGACCATCGTGCCGATCGGGTAACCCTGGCGAATCTTGAAGCCGGCGATAGCCTTGCGGGCCTTCGTCACGATGGGCTTCTGGCCAGCGATTTTGATCAGGTCGCCGGTGGCGAGCTCGATGACCTTCTAGTCATTGATCGCTTCGCCAAGACCCATATTCAGGGTGATCTTGGTGATGCGCGGAATTTCCATCACGTTGGCCAGCTTCAGTTCTTCCTTCAGCTTGGGCGCGATTTCCTTCCGGTAAATCTCTTTCAGTCGTGCCATGGTATTTACCTACGGATTCTCAAGCGCCAACCGGCTTCTGGGTGGACTTGAAGACACGAATTTTCTTGCCGTCTTCGATCTTGAAG
>NZ_JBFBKP010000162.1:0-2351 GCF_040702285.1 Arthrobacter sp. NPDC080086 | reverse complement strand
AAAAAGCGTTGGCCCCCGGGGACACCCCCCCCCCCCCGGGGGGCCCGACCCCCCCGGGCGGGGCCCACCCCGCCCCCCGCGCGCCCCCCCGCCGCCGTTTGCGGTGTCTGGAGTGCCCGGATCTACCGGCGGACGTGGACTATCGGCGGAAATAAGCGGCCCCGTCGGCCTCGCGGGCCCGCTCGATGTCCTCCAGATGGCCCGGCAGCAGCTCCGGGAAGTCTTCCGCGTGGAACCAGCCCACGGCGAGGGATTCGTCGTCGTTGACCCGGGCCTCACCGGAGACGTAGCGGCAGCGGAACACCAGGGTCAGGAAATGGCAGCTGTCCCCGTTCGGGTAGACCGTGGGTCCCACCGTGTCCACCGAAACCAGCCGCTCGGCCACCGCCACGACGCCGGTTTCCTCCAACACCTCGCGGAGCATCCCGGGCGCCGGTTCCTCGCCGGGTTCCAGGATGCCGGTGATCAGGCCCCAGCGGCCGTTGTCCGCGCGCTGGCCCAACAACACCCGGCCCGCGTCGTCGAACACCACCGCGCGGGCGCCGGGAATCCAGAGCATGTCGTGGCCGACTTTTTCGCGCAGGGTCAGGATGAAGTCGGGGGTGGCCATGCCTGCCAGCCTATCCTGCGGGCAGGAGCAGCATGGCCGCCGCGGAGCCGGCCAGCATGAAGGGTCCGAACGGGATGTCCGACTTCAGGGTCCCGCGACGGGAGGCCAGCAGTGCCACGCCCCAGAGCCCGCCGAAGAGGAAGGCCGCGAAGGTGGCGGCGAACAGGTGCCCCCAGCCCAGGAAGCCCAGGTACAGGCCGAGGACCCCGGCCAGCTTCACGTCCCCGAAGCCCATCCCGGCCGGGTACACGGCGCGCAGCAGGAAGTAGAAGAGCCACAGCGCGGCCGCGCCGGCCAGCACCCGCAGGCCCGGGACGCCGAACAGGGCGGCGGACGTCCCGCCGTCGTGCCCGGTCATCGCCGCCAGCAGCGCCGCGCCCAGCAGCAGAACGCCGGCCACCGGGTAGGCGGGGAAGACGATGCGGTTGGGCAGGAGGTGGTGGCGGACGTCGATCACGGTCAGCCGCACCGCCAGGACCAGGAAGTACAGGCAGGCCAGGGCCGCCAGCCAGAAGGCCGGCGTCGCCGCTCCCAGCTCGCCCAGTCGTTGGATCACCCTCGGATGCTACTCGATGTTGCCCGGCGGACGCTGCGGACGCGGTGCATTGGTGTGACTGGTGTGACTCCGCCGGCATGGGTAGGCTTCCCCGATGACCGATACCGCCGCTTTCTGGCCGCCCTTCGCCCTGAGCCTCCGCACCCCGCGGCTGACCCTGCGCCCCATCCAGGACGGAGACATCCCGGCAGCCATCGACGCGGCCCTCTCCGGCGTGCACGAGCCGGGGCGGAACCCGTTCAGCTCGCCATGGGCCGAGAAGCCCGCCGAGGAACTGGGCCCGAACATGGCGAAGTGGTACTGGCGCTGCCGGGCAGGGATGCGTCCGGAGGAATGGACGCTGCTGCTGGGCATCTGGCACGACGGCGAATTCATCGGCTGCCAGGACGTCGGGGGCAAGGACTTCGCCACGCTTAAGACCGTCGGCACCGGGTCCTGGCTGAAGCGCAGTGTCCACGGCCAGGGCTTCGGCAAGGAGATGCGCGCCGCGGTCGCGCTCTACGCCTTCGACTGGCTGGGCGCGGAGGTGGCCGAGTCCGAGGCGGCCGCCTGGAACCAGCAGTCCCTGGGCGTCTCGCGCTCGCTCGGCTACGAACTCAACGGCACCGTCCGGGTCAACTGGGGCGGCGACTTCCAGGACTCCCAGCGCGTCCGCCTCACGCCCGCCACCTTCAAGCGCCCCGACTGGCCCCTCACAGTCCACGGCCACGAACCCACCGCACGGTTCCTCGGCATCTCGTAGGTAGTTCCCTGCCGCCCTTGGCCGGGTTCCGGGGGCACGTCGGGTGCGGGGCGGCGGCGTCCCGCACGGGGGGCACCCCCGTGGCTGGGTTCGCGGGGTACGTCGGGTTGCGGGGCGACGGCGCCCCGCCGTCGCTTAGACACCTCCCGTCGCTGCGCTGCGGTCGCTGGGCGACCTTCGCTGCGCTCTGGTCGGCGATGCGCTCCTTCGCGGGCCCCCGCAGCCCCGCGCGGGTGCTACGCACGAGCCGCGCCGCGGGCTCTTCGCGTAGTCGCGCATCGCGGCACATTGGCCTCCAGAGGTCGCCCAGCGACCGGCGGGGGCCAATGGGACGTGTCTAAGCGACGGCGAAGGGGCCGTGGCCCGGCGAACCCGGCCACGCCGACAAACGAAGGGGCCGTGGCCCGGCGAACCCGGCCACGCCGACAAACGAAGGGGCCGTG
>NZ_JBFBKP010000161.1:0-2367 GCF_040702285.1 Arthrobacter sp. NPDC080086 | reverse complement strand
CAGCACTTCGCGCAAGGCCACCTCGCGCGCAGCGGGGTCGCTCACCGACGCCTGGCTTTCCAGCTCGGCAAAGATGTGCTCGACGATACGCTGGCCCGCACGCGCCGCGTGTGTGGGCCCGCCAACGCCAGCCGCACCCCCTTGTCGCGCGCACACCAGGATCGATTGGATCTCGTCTGCGTAGGCGTTCAGCACGTCGGTCACCTCGGGTCGGATCTTCCAGCTCTCGCCATAGGCCAGGTTGCCGCGCGTGGCCATGGCGTCGACGGAGGCAATGAACGCGTCGACCTTGGCGCGGCTGGCCGGGGTGCGCGCAATGTGTGCATGGCGCGCCTGCAGGTGCGACAGAAAGGATTTCGCATCCACGAATTCCATCAGCCGCCGGATAAACCTTGGGTTCAGCCGGCCGTTCTCTTCCACCCGACGCAGCGTGACACTCGCGCCGCTGGGCACCAGCGTGGTGGCCGCGCCCAATATCGGCACGCTCGGCAGGCTGACAGATTCCGGATGCCCGCTGTGGCTGGAGAAATGCCCGATCGACGAGGCGGTACTCACTACTGACGCGCTCACCGTCACGCTGGCCGAGCGCGCACGCGAGCGCTCCACGCCGCGCAGCCAGCCGTTGGTGTCGATACGCTCGTTCTTGCCGGCCAGCAGGCGGTCGTAACTCACGCCCAGCGTGGGGCCAAAGTGCAAGGTTCCACCGCTGATGCGGAAGGTCTTGCTTGCGTTGGCCGACAACGTATGACTGCTACGGTGCTGCTCGCGCCAATTGACGGAAATGGCCGGCGTACGGAAGAAGCGGTGGGCAAACTGCTCCCACATCTGCTCGGGCCGCACGGCGCGCGCAGCCTGCGCCACGGTGGCGTTCTGGAACAGGAAATCCACCACATCGGCAGCGTTCTTGCGCCAGGCATCGGTGGGCTTGCCTGCCTCGTCGTAGCTGAGCCCGGTGCGGACGATGACGCCGATGGGCGCACTGCGGTCATACGAATACGCCACACCGCCGCCGATGCCCGCTGCCATGTGCGCGCCGCGCTTGCCAAACGCAATGCCACCAAACACGCCGAACGCCGCGCCGGTGGAAGACCGTTTGTCCGTACCGACGAACACCTCGCCGCCGTAGGACGATGAGCCGATCTCGACAAACGCGTGTCGCCCGTGCAATGCCTTTGCCCCTGGGCCGAGCGACACCGCCGGCACCAGCGTGTTGTGATTGAACTCGTGCTGGTTGAGCGACATGTTGGCGTTCACGCCGTAGGTGCCGCCATCGAAATAGCGCACGTTGTTGCCCAGCGGCATGGCATGGATGGCATCCGTCAGCGCGGTACGGAAGGCATCGAGTGTGGCGGCCTGCGGCCGTATGGGGCGGCCGCGCTCGATGGCGGTGGCCTCGGCCAGCCTGTCCTGCGCCGGTTGCAGCGACTGCAGCAACTGCGACGATTGCGGGCCAGCCGTGCGGGTGCTGGCAGCCAGCGATTCCGCCTCCATCACCCAACGCGCCAGCGTTTTCAGGTCCAGCTTGTCGAGCTTGCGGAATTCGCGATAGCTGAGCACGGTGTTGGCGTCGAGATCGGCCTCGGCCGCCGCAATGCGCACGGCAGCAGCAATGGCGTGCTTGTCGGCCGTGCGGAGCTTGAGCGTGCTGGATCGCCAAGCGGGGCCGGTGTGCACCTTCCAGTGTTTGAGCAGTTGTTCGCGCAGCAGCCACAGGCCACGTTGATCAACGCTGAGCGTGGCGCCTGCCGGGCCTTGGTGCAGCGCGCCGCTGTGCTCAAGTAGCCCGTCAATGCAGGCGTGCACATGCTCATGCAAGGCTTTGGCTTCATTGGCAAGCAGGCCCAGATTGGCGCCGCCGGCGCCGTAGGTCGTTGCCGTAAGCGGAGACTTCTGCATGCCCAGCAGACGGCGCGGGTCAAACGCCAACACGCGGTGCTTGGCACGCTGCTCGGCACGCCGTGCCCACGTGCTGAACTTGTTCAGGCGGGTCAGGGTTCGCGCCAGCGCGGTGCCAGGGCCGCCTTCCCGATAGCCGCTTCGCCAGGCAACGTAGGCGGCAACCTGTGTGCGATCACCGATCGCCTCGGCCGATGCATGCGGTGACGCATTGACCTTGACTGCGCATAGCAACGCATTCAGCGCCAAGCTATCAAGCGCGCCAGCGCGATCGGCTGCGCCCGCTTGGCGCACAACAGCGTGCTCCAGTTGCGCGGCTGGCGTGCGAGGCACCTCTTGCGCCGGCAGGCCGGCCGCTAGTTGGCTGGCTGCCTGAAGGAAGGTGCGCAGGCTCTCGCGCTTGAGCGTGGCGGTCGCCCCGTCGTCGGGCAAACCATTCACCTGGACCAGTTCGGGGCGCAGCGCCACCAG
>NZ_JBFBKP010000160.1:0-2630 GCF_040702285.1 Arthrobacter sp. NPDC080086 | reverse complement strand
CCCGCCGCGCCGTCCACCGCTGCCAAGCCCGGCGCACGCCCGGCCCCCAAGGCTGAAGCGCCCGCCGCTCCGGCCCGCCAGGGTGGCTCCGCGCCGCGACCCGGCGGTCCCCGCCCGGGTAACAACCCGTTCGCCACCTCGCAGGGCATGCCCCGCGGCCGTGGCGGCGACTCCGAACGTACCTCCCGTCCGGGTAACAACCCGTTCGCGCCGTCCCAGGGGATGCCGCGTCCGGGTGGCAGCCAGGGCGACCGCCCCGGCGGCCCCCGCCCCGCAGCCGGTGCCGGTGGACCCCGTCCGGGTGCTCCGCGTCCCGCCGGTGCTGCCGGTCCCCGTCCGGGCGCACCGCGTCCGGCTGGTGCCCCCGGCGCCCGTCCGGGTGCCGGCGGAAACCGTCCGACCCCGGGCATGATGCCCAACCGCACCGAGCGTCCCGCACCCGCCGGTGCAGGCCGTCCCGGCGGCGGTCGCGGCCCGGGCCGTCCGGGTGCTCCCGGCACCGGCGGTCCCGGTGGCGGCGGCGCCCCGGCCGGCGGCGGCTTCGGCAAGGGTGGCCGCGGACGCGGTGGCACCCAGGGTGCCTTCGGTAAGGGCGGCGCAGGCCGCGGCAAGCAGCGCAAGTCGAAGCGCGCCAAGCGCCAGGAACTTGAGCAGATGAGCGCTCCGTCGCTGGGTGGCGTGAGCGTACCCCGCGGCGACGGCAACACCGTGGTGCGCCTGCGCCGCGGCTCGTCCATCACGGACTTCGCCGACAAGATCGAGGCAAACCCCGCCGCACTGGTGACGGTCCTCTTCCACCTGGGCGAGATGGCTACGGCCACGCAGTCCCTGGACGAAGAGACCTTCGCGCTGCTCGGCGAGGAGCTGGGCTACAAGCTGCAGGTCGTCTCGCCGGAAGACGAGGAGCGCGAGCTGCTCTCCGGCTTCGACATCGACTTCGACGCGGAGCTTGAGGCCGAGGGCGATGAGGAACTCGAGGCACGTCCTCCGGTTGTCACCGTCATGGGCCACGTCGACCACGGTAAGACCCGGCTGCTCGATGCCATCCGCAAGTCCGACGTCATGGCGGGCGAACACGGCGGCATCACCCAGCACATCGGTGCCTACCAGGTCACCCACAACCACGAGGGCACCGACCGGAAGATCACCTTCATCGATACCCCGGGCCACGAGGCGTTCACCGCCATGCGTGCCCGTGGTGCGAAGGTCACCGACATCGCCATCCTGGTGGTCGCAGCGGACGACGGCGTGATGCCGCAGACCGTTGAAGCCCTCAACCACGCCCAGGCGGCCAACGTGCCGATCGTCGTGGCCGTGAACAAGATCGACAAGGAAGGCGCCAACCCGGACAAGGTCCGCGGCCAGCTGACCGAGTACGGCCTGGTTCCGGAAGAGTACGGTGGCGACACCATGTTCGTGGAGGTCTCTGCACGCCAGAACCTCAACATCGACGAGCTGCTCGAGGCCGTCCTGCTCACCGCGGACGCAGCCCTGGACATGCGCGCCAACCCGAACAAGGACGCCCGCGGTATCGCGATCGAAGCGAACCTGGACAAGGGCCGCGGTGCGGTTGCAACCGTCCTGGTCCAGTCCGGCACACTGCACGTCGGCGACACCATCGTGGCAGGCACGGCCCACGGCCGCGTCCGTGCGATGTTCGACGACGACGGCAGCGCCCTGACCGAGGCCGGCCCGTCCCGCCCCGTCCAGGTGCTGGGTCTGTCCAACGTCCCGCGCGCCGGTGACACCTTCTTCGTGACCGCTGACGAGCGCACCGCCCGCCAGATCGCCGAGAAGCGTGAAGCCGCCGACCGCAACGCCGCCCTGGCCAAGCGCCGCAAGCGCATCAGCCTGGAAGACTTCGACCAGGCCGTCGCCGATGGCAAGATCGACACCCTCAACCTCATCCTCAAGGGTGACGTGTCCGGTGCCGTGGAAGCCCTCGAAGACGCTCTGCTCAAGATCGACGTCGGCGAGGGTGTCCAGCTCCGCGTCATCCACCGCGGTGTCGGTGCGATCACGCAGAACGACGTCAACCTGGCAACGGTCGACTCCGCCGTCATCATCGGCTTCAACGTCAAGCCCGCCGAGCGGGTTGCCGAACTGGCAGACCGCGAAGGCGTGGACATGCGCTTCTACTCCGTCATCTACGCAGCCATCGATGACATCGAGGCAGCCCTCAAGGGCATGCTCAAGCCGGAGTACGAAGAGGTCCAGCTGGGCACGGCCGAGGTCCGCGAGGTCTTCCGCTCGTCCAAGTTCGGCAACATTGCAGGCTCGATCGTCCGCTCCGGCATCATCCGGCGCAACGCCAAGGCCCGCATCAGCCGCGACGGCAAGATCATCGGCGACAACCTCACCGTTGAGACGCTCAAGCGCTTCAAGGACGACGCCACCGAGGTCCGCACGGACTTCGAGTGTGGTATCGGTCTTGGCTCGTACAACGACATCACCGAAGGCGACATCATCGAGACCTTCGAGATGCGCGAGAAGCCGCGCGTCTAGTCGGAGCTAGCGTTACAGTCGGTGTCGTCTAGAATGTCGACCAGGATTTCGCGGCTGACGTAGTCCTTGACGGACTCACAGTAGGCGATGCCCTCGACTACCGTGCCGTGTGCGGCGCGCTCGAG
>NZ_JBFBKP010000159.1:0-2711 GCF_040702285.1 Arthrobacter sp. NPDC080086 | reverse complement strand
CAACGGACTAAGCTTGGGAAGCCGTTCGAGCGGGTAACAGCTGCCGGCATTGCGCTCCAGTATAAGTGTTAGCCGTGAGATTCGACGGTTCTACGTGCGTGACCCTTTTGGCAAACTCCCTGAACATCCTTCAGCACGATTTACTGAAAACACACATGCCCGGTTCATGCTTTCGGGGCCATGTCACAGCAGCGTATCCGCTCCATAAACCCCACCTGCCCATAGCCCGCAGATCATTGGAAGCTGAACTCCCGTTTTCACCGGAGTTCATCCCATGATGCGTCCCGACGCCAAGGTGCAGAAGGTCTACCTCTACCCAAAACCCGTCGATTTCCGCAAATCCATCAACGGCCTGGCCGCTCTGGTCGAGCTGGACATCAAGGTGGAAGTGTTCAACCCCGTGCTGTTCGTGTTCCTCAACCGCACCCGCAGTCAGGTCAAGATCCTCTACTGGGAGCGCAATGGCTTCTGCCTGTGGCTCAAGCGTTTGGAAGCCGAACGCTTCAAGACCAAGCCCGATGCCGGCGACGAGGCCATCGAGCTGACGGTCGATGAGTTGAACTGGCTGCTCGACGGCATCGACCTGTGGCGCAACCGTCCGCACCAGATACTGACGCCGCGTTTCGTGACCTGAGCCGGTATAATCCACGGCCATGATCGCCGTGCCCGCCCCCCTTCCTGACGACCCAATCCTGCTCAAGCATTTACTGCTGCTGGCCAGTGAACAGGCGGCTGCGAAAGATGCTCGCATAGAACAACTTCAGGAACAGGTCGCCCTGCTGCGCCACAAGTTGTTCTCGCCCAAGTCCGAGCGCAGCCCTGAAGACGCCGACTCACCGCAGTTGGCCATGTTCAACGAGGTCGAAGAGCTGATCGAAGCGGCCGCTGCGCCAAGCGAAGCCGAAGCCGAAGCCGAAGCCGAAGCCGAAGAAATCGTTGCGCCGGTCAAGCGCCGTGGCAAGCGCAAGCCGTTGCCGGCCAACCTGCCGCGTGTCGAAGTCATCCACGACCTGCCCGAGCACGAGCTGACTTGCGCCTGTGGCGCCTGCAAACAAGTCATCGGCGAGGAGACCAGCGAACAGCTGGAGATTATCCCGATGCAGGTGCGGGTCATCCGCCATATCCGCAAGACCTACGCCTGCAAGGCCTGCGAAGCGGCGCCGCTCACTGCCGACAAGCCGGCCCAACTGATCGAGAAGAGCCTGGCCAGCCCCAGCGTGTTGGCCATGCTGCTGACCACCAAGTACGCCGACGGCATCCCGCTGTACCGCTTCGAGAAGATGCTCAGCCGCCACGGCGTCGACATACCACGCCAGACCCTGGCGCGCTGGGTGATCCAGAGCGGTGAACAGCTGCAACCGCTGCTCAACCTGCTGCGCGACAAGCTGCTCGAATACCCCGTTTTGCACTGCGACGAAACGCGCCTGCAGGTGCTGCATGAACCGGGACGCGATCCCACCGCGCAGTCCTGGATGTGGGTACAAAGCGGTGGACCACCGGATAAGCCGGTGATCCTCTTCGACTACACCGCCAGCCGCGCGCAGGAGGTGCCGCTGCGCTTGCTCGACGGCTATCGCGGCTACCTGATGACCGACGACTACGCCGGCTACAACGCCGTGGCCGCGCAAGAAGGCATCGAACGCCTCGGCTGCTGGGCGCATGCGCGGCGCAAGTTCGTCGAGGCGCAGAAAGTGCAACCCAAGGGCAAAACCGGCCGTGCCGACATGGCGCTGAACCTGATCAACAAGCTCTACGGCATCGAGCGTGACCTGAAGGACGCCTGCGATACCGAGCGCCTGGTCGCCCGTCAGCAACGCAGCCAGCCGCTGCTCGATCAACTCAAGACCTGGCTGGACAAGACCCAGCCGCAGGTCGTCGGGCAGACGGCGCTGGGCAGGGCGGTGAACTACCTGGCCAGCAACTGGAGAAAGCTGGTGCGCTACGTCGAAGGTGGACATCTGCCGATCGACAACAACCGCGCGGAGAACGCCATCCGCCCGTTCGTTATCGGGCGCAAGAACTGGCTGTTCAGCGACACGCCCAAGGGGGCCACGGCCAGCGCACAGATCTACAGCCTGATCGAAACCGCCAAGGCCAATGGCCAGGAGCCTTACGCCTGGCTGCGCCACATCCTCGAACGCCTGCCGGCCGCCAATAGCGTCGAGGATTACGAAGCGCTGCTGCCGTGGAATTGCTCGCCAGTGAGCGCATCCTGACAGACCCGCCCCATCAGCAGTAGGTGGGGTTTATGGAGCGGTTACTCTGCACCAGCGCCCAGGCCGGCACCTATGAATGGACGTCCGGCTGGGGCATGGGCGTCAGTGAGCATCTGGTGGACGACGGCAACGGCAACGAGTTGAACATCTCCTGCCCGGACTACGAGGAAGATGGCTATGTCCGCGCCTACGCCAGCATCGGCGGCCGGCAGTACAGCTCCGAAGAGGGCAATGGCTTCGACGTGATCATCGACGGCGAAACCTACAGCAACCCCTTCTTCACCGACTGCCGGGTGTGCGGGGCCAACTTCCCCGGCTTCTGGGAGGTCTTACGCCAAGCCAATCACCTGAAGCTCGTTGCGGACGGCAAGACTATCAATCTGCCCACCAAAAACATCTCCAGCGTACTCCAGCCGCTGGGGAACCCGGAGAACAGCTGCCGCTCGGCCTGGTAGGGCAGCCACAGCGACGCGATCTGTCGCCCCAGGGTGTCAC
>NZ_JBFBKP010000158.1:0-2715 GCF_040702285.1 Arthrobacter sp. NPDC080086 | reverse complement strand
CTTGGCTACTAAATGAACAATACGGGTGCACGCAAGTGCGAAAAAGCCCTCGTATAAAGCACGGTAATTATCCACAGGGTGTTTTATCCGAGAAAATAATTTTTCAATCAAGAGTTAATTGTTTTTAACCCGGATTTCTCATGAGGCCGGCAGGCGTGGCCGGTGAAGCCTCGGTGTATCAACAACCTGCCTTCCACCGCTAAAAATTGATCGTTTTTTATTCAATTCCCGCGTATGGGGCGCACTGCCCCCTTTCCCCCATTGAGCCGGGCCGGGGGCGCCCGCCTGTTCAGGTCGGCTTGAGGCGGGCAACCAGCCCCGCAAAGAGTTCCTGATGCGGATAGGCCTCGCTGATCAGCACGCGGATGCGCCGGCTGTTGCGAATGATCACCGCACCGATCTTGAGCAGTTTCAAGCGCAGGTTATGGATGCTCATGCGCGCCAATGCGGTGCCCTGGAGATGATCGCGTAGCCGTTCGAACAGCACATAGGCAAAGGCCGACAGCATCAGCCGCCACTGGTTGGTCCACCAGCGTGGGCTGGAGGTGCGGTCGGCGAACAGATCCAACTGTTGGTCCTTGATCCGATTCTCCATGTCGCCACGGCCGCAGTAGTCTTCGTAGTACTGCTGGGCAGCATCCTCGGCAAAGCGGGACACGACGATGAAGCGTGGATTGGCACCCTGCTCGCCATGTTCCAGGCGCGACACGACCAGGCGGCGCCTACGCCAACTACCGGCCTGATAGAGGAAGCGATACACGCCGGACATCTTCTGCCCGGTTTCTTGGTAGGCCTCGGCGACAGCTTGCATGGCCGGCGCCGCCATCCGCTGCAGGCGGGTGTTGCGGGCCAGACCCACCACATAATCCACCTGCTTGCGGTCACACCAGTCGAGCATGCGATGTCGGCAAAAACCGCCGTCACCGCGGAACACGATGCGGGTCTCTGGCCAGAAGCGGCGAATGAACTTGACCAGCAGTGCCAGGATGGCCCAACTGTGTCGGGCGCCATCGATGTTGCTCGGGCGCAAATAGCTCACCAGCAGATGGCGACCACAGAACACATAGAGCGGCAGGAAGCAGTAATGGTCGTAATAGCCATGGAAGAAGCGCCCTTCCTGATCACCATGCACCGGCACATCGGTCGCATCGAAGTCGAGCACGATCTCAGCCGGCGCCTGGTCATGCTGGGCGATGAAGTGCTCCCACAGCAGGCGATGGGCTTGCACCACCGTTTCGCGATCGGCTTGCTGTTCCAGGCGCCCCAGAGTGGATTTGCCGGCCAGCGGTTGCAGGCGGTTGACCGCAGTCTGCAGCGCGTAGTCATGGCGCAGGCCGTCATGATCGTTGAGATCCTCGTAGCCGGCGGCCAGTGCATAGATACGCTGGGCGAGCAGTGTCTGCAGTCCGTGCTGGACACGCCCAGGATCACGCCGATCGGGAACGATTTTGGCCAGGCGGCGGGTCAAGCCATGTTGCCGGTCGACCTCGCGCAGCAGCAACAAGCCCGCATCCGAGGTGATGTGACCACCGGTGAAAGAGGCCTCGACGAGGCGGCGAGAGAGGGGGGAAAAGTGGAGTTTTTCTGGTAGCATTTTGTGCGCGGCTGAAGACTTATGGGGCTTTTTTTGGCGACAAGAATCATAAGGCTTTCAGCCGTTTTTGTTTATGCGGTCATGAGAAATCCGGGCTAAGTGCCTTCAGTCACGCATTACGCAACATATTTAAAATCTATGCTTGCGACATCAAAAAATATAACCCTCAAAACCTAATTTTGATATATTGAAGAAACGCGCAGCGCAAGAGCTCATCCAGTTCTCGAGCTCATCGTCAACACAGCCCATTGGGACGGACATAAACTGTCTGGAAATTCACCAGCATCTACAATCCTCATAACCAAACATATCAATAGTACGACTTTATCAAGTTTATGCCCTTGCCCAGCACTTCACGCCAGGCGGCTAGGTCTTCGCCATTAAGTTCTGGGTCGTGCTGTTTGACGGCCAATAACAGTGAGTCCAGCCACAAGTCATAGAGCTCCGGACGAATGTCGAACCCCTCGCGGGAGTGGCTCTGGCCGAGCGTGCGCAACTTGGTGTCGGACATGCCACGGGCGTAGAGCACCAGGTTGAGGATGCCGGCACGCAGCAGGTGCTTCTGCGCGGTCATGTCGGTCTTGGTGAACTTCTCGCGGATCGCCGGCGAGCTGGCGAGGAAGTGCCGGTAGAAAGTATCGAAAAAGCTCGGACTGGCGCAGCAGCGACCATAGCTTTGCATCACGCAGTTGATAGAAGACATGTTTTACCTTTCCAGTCGCCAGATGTCTCTCGCTAAAGCACGAGCGCATACCTTGCTGTAGCCAAGCATGACGAAGGTGTGTCGCGTTCGATGCCAGAGCGTTTTACCATGCTCCAGTAGGGGCCTGACCATTTATTTGGTCATTTACTTTCGCAGTAGCGTTTCGCCCAGCCAATTACTTGCATGCTCAAATTAATCAGCCCTTGGTCGTACCTTTGCGAAGCAATTTTTTAGAGCCTCTAGTGGCCTGCTTGGTTATTCAGTTAATCTAAATTGTATATCACGGTCTTCGCCGGCAGGTTCAGCGCGAATGGCCTCGCCACACAAAACCCCTCACCACAAATAAAAGAACTACCCAGAAAATCCGCTAGTGATGTCGCGACCGATAGGGAGGATCGATGAATAGCCTCCCTTGTGA
>NZ_JBFBKP010000157.1:0-2985 GCF_040702285.1 Arthrobacter sp. NPDC080086 | reverse complement strand
CGGCCGGCGACGGCGCTGCCTTGGGCCGTGCCGCGAACGCGGCGGGGGAGGGAGCAGGGCGCGGGGCCGGCCGGGGGGCGGCCGCCGGAGCCGAGGCTGCCTCCGCCGCGGGGGCCTGTTCCGTTACCGGCGCGCCGGATTCGGTCTCGCTGGCAGCTGCTGCCACTGTTTCGTCGGATTTCTGACTGTCTGTCACCGCTAGAAGTCTTTCGCTTGGAGGGAAATACCGGGACCGATGCTCCGGGAGCACGGCTGGTTACTTCAGAGAGAACGAGTCTATCGTGACTGGTTCCACCGGCGCGCCGTCCGTGGCGCTGGTGCCCGGCTTGATGCCGGCCGCCGCGATCCCGGAGACAACGTCCAGGCCCGAGGTCACCTTGCCCACCGCGGTGTAGCCGCCGGCCGAGTCGGCCGGAATCACGGTGTCCTTGTAGACGATGAAGAACTGTGTCCCGTTGCCGTAGGCGTTGTTACCGGTGCGGGCCACCGCGATGGTTCCGGCCGGGTACTTGTTGTCCGCGGGGGTGTTCTCCAGGGGGCCCCACGTGTAGGCGGGATCGCTGGCGCCGTCGCCCGTCTTGGACCCGCACTGCAGCACGCCGAAGGAATCGGCCGTGGTCAGGCGGTGGCAGCTGACGCCGGCGTAGAAGTTCTGGTCCGCCAGGGACTTGAACACGGCGGCGGCCTGCGGGGCCTTGGTCCCGTCCAGTTCCACGCCCAGGGTGCCGCGGTTCAGCTTGAGCTCACCGGTGAAGGTCTTCCCGGCGGCGGTCTCCGGCTTGGGGATGTTCTCGCCGTTGCTGGCGGCCGGGGTCGGCGTCGCCGACGGGGTGCTCAGGCCGGCCTCGGCGGCCTTGAACTCGTCCTCGGTGGGGTTGCTGGCGAAGACGGTCAGCTGTAGGACCAGGGCCAGCACCAGCGCGGCGCCACCGGCGGCGCCGGCGATGATGTTGTCACGCTTCCGGCGCTTGTCCTGGTGCCGGCGCAGCTCGCGCTTGGCCTCCATCTGATGGACGCGCCGCTTTGCCTCGCGGGCACTGCGTGAACTCGCCGCCAAAAGTCCTCCTGGGGTCGGGCCGCAAGTACGGATACGTGCGGGAAAAAGCATAAACTGACTGCCGCACACAGTTTATGCACGACTGGCCGGTCCGCGGGCGACGCCGCGGCAGCCGGATCCGCCGTCGTCACCAGAGGAGAAAATTCCACCATGGCACGCACCGCCTCCCTGTCCGGATTCCCCGAGTGGCTTCCCGAGGAGCGGTTGGTGGAACTCCATGTCCTGGACACACTCCGGAAGACCTTCGAGCTGCACGGCTTCTCCTCGATCGAGACGCGCGCCGTGGAAACCGTGGGACAACTCCTGCGCAAGGGTGAGATCGACAAGGAGGTCTACGGGCTCAGCCGGCTGCAGGACGACGACGCCGATCCGGCCTCCGCGGCGACGGCGAAGACCGATCCCAACGCGCTGGCCCTGCACTTCGACCTGACCGTCCCCTTTGCCCGCTACGTGGTGGAGAACGCCGGTTACCTCGCCTTCCCGTTCCGCCGCTACCAGATCCAGAAGGTCTGGCGGGGTGAGCGTCCGCAGGAAGGCCGGGCCCGCGAGTTCACCCAGGCGGACATCGACATCGTCGGTGACGGAACCCTGCCGTTCCGCTACGACGTCGAAATCGCGCTGGTCATCGCCGAAGCCCTCAGTGCGCTGCCGATCCCCGACTTCCTGCTCCGGATTAACAACCGCAAGCTGGCCGAGGGCTTCTACACCGGCATTGGCCTGACGGACACCGCCGGCGTGCTGCGCAGCATCGACAAGCTGGAGAAGATCGGACCGGACAAGGTCGCCGAACTGCTGAAGACGGAACTCGGCGCCACCGACGAGCAGGCCCGCGCCGCCCTTGCCCTGGCCTCGATCCGCACCCCGGACACCGGGTTCGTGGAGCAGGTCCGCGCCCTCGGCGTCAGCAATGACCTCCTCGAGGAGGGCCTGAGCGAACTCGAACAGGTCATCTCCGCCGCGGTACAGCGCGCGCCAGGCAAGGTGGTGGCGGACCTCAGCATCGCCCGCGGCCTGGATTACTACACCGGCACGGTCGTCGAGACCGTCCTGGTGGGCCACGAACAGCTCGGCTCCATCTGCTCCGGCGGCCGCTACGACGCCCTCGCCAGCAAGGGCAACCGGACCTTCCCCGGCGTCGGCCTCTCCATCGGCGTCACCCGCCTGGTCTCGCGGATCCTCAGCCAGGACCTCGCGAAGGCCTCCCGCTCCGTGCCCACCGCCGTGCTGGTGGCCCTGAACACGGACGAGAGCTGGGGCGCCGCGCAGGACGTCGCCGCCCAGCTGCGCACCCGCGGCATCGCCACGGAGGTCGCCGCGAAGGCCGAGAAATTCGGTAAGCAGATCAAGTTCGCGGACCGCCGGGGCATCCCGTTCGTCTGGTTCACCGACGAGGACGGCAAGCACCAGGTCAAAGACATCCGCAGCGGCGAACAGGTCGACGCCGACCCCGCCACGTGGACCCCCGCGGACGAGGACCTGCACGTGACGGTCAGCCGCGCCTAGGTCCTCCCGCTGAGGGCCGCCGGGACTAGGCCCCGGCGGCGCCTCGCCGGCGCAGCACCAGCCGCCGGACTACGACGCCGGCGGCCAGCAGGGCCGCCATGACGGACACGGACGCCACCGGCAGGGTGGCCGCCAGCACCAGGCACCCGGCGAAGCCCAGCACGTTCAGCCAGCGCGGCGCGTGCCATGCCCGCTCGGGAAGCGTGAAGGCGGCCGCGTTGGTCACCGCGTAGTAGACCAGCACGCCGAAGCTGGAGAACCCGACGACGGTCAGCACGTTCGAGGTCAGCAGCAGCACGATCACCACCGCCGCGACCGTGAGTTCGGCGACGAACGGCACCGCGTGGCCGCCGCCCACGCGCGCCAGCACCGGCGGCAGGTCCCGCTCGCGCGCCATCGCCAGGGTGGTCCGGCCGACGCCGGTG
>NZ_JBFBKP010000156.1:0-3166 GCF_040702285.1 Arthrobacter sp. NPDC080086 | reverse complement strand
AATTTCAACCAATCAATAAAACAATCGGTATCAACAAACTTGGCACACTATTGAGTTCTCAAACAACAGACACACCCGGCACCACCACAACCCCACAGGGTCCTGACTCGCTCCGGAGCAACTTTTCAAACTTACCCGATGCCCTCCTCCGAAGCAAATTCGATTTTCTCGAACCAGATTCAGGAGATGCATCAGCCCCGGCCAAAGATAGTGGTCATTAGAATGTCCAAGATTTTGGTCTTGTAGTTTTTTGGGGGTTTGGCCGCCTCCGGTAACCGGCCTCTCGGCTGGTCTCCCTCGCGGCGACTTAGAAAACAATACACCCCGATGGGCGCGTCTGCAAACCCGGGCCAAAGGGCCCTCCCCGCCCGAGGAAAACGCTGGAAATACGCGGACTTTCGGCCCTTGCAGCGGCGCAGGGGGCCACCGAAAGCCTCATCGTCGTGAAATGGCTTCCTGTATGCTGCGTCACTCCGACGTCCGCTGCGTCTACCATCGGGGTGTGAGGGCAGAACGCCGGCGCCAGGAGACAGGAACGCTGGATGCGCGTGTGCCCGCTCCCCCCGGACCCGGCCTGAATCGCCACGAGGTGGCGGACCGCGTGGAGCGGGGTCTGGACAACAAAGTGCAGGACCGGTCCAGCCGCACTCTCTGGGAGATCTTCAAAGCCAACGTCCTCACGCTCTTCAATGCCATCGTCGGGGGCAGCTTCCTGATCCTGCTGTTGCTGGGCCGGTGGCAGGACGCGCTATTCGGTCTCGCGGCCGCCGGCAACGCGGTGATCGGCGTCGTGCAGGAGTTCCGTGCCAAGCGCTCCCTGGACCGGTTGGCAATCCTCGATGCCCCACAGGCGCGGGTCCTGCGTGATGGCCTGCCGTCAGTGATTCCCACCGCGGAGGTGGTGCGGGATGACGTCCTGATCCTCCGGGCAGGCGACCAGGTGACCGCCGATGCGGAGGTGATTGAGTCCTCGGGGCTCGAGGCGGACGAATCCCTGCTGACGGGTGAGTCCGACCCCGTGGACAAGGCCACCGGGTCTGAGGTGTTGTCCGGATCCCTGGTGGTTGCCGGAAGGGGCCACGCCCGGGTGGTGCGGGTGGGGGCGGAATCGTTCTCCAGCCGGATGACAGCGGATGCGCGGCGTTTCTCCCTGGTGCAGTCCGAGATCCGCAACAGCCTGAACCGTGTCCTCCGCTGGATCGCCTGGGCCATCCTGCCCGTGGCCGTACTGGTGGCTGCCGGGGAGCTGCAGGCCAGGGGCGGCTGGCAGTCCGTGACCCTCGACGGGGCATGGGTACCGGCCGTCGTCGGCGTGATCGCCAGCGTGATCGCCATGGTCCCCTTGGGTCTCGTGCTGCTGACCAGTGTGGCCTTCGCCGTCGGCGGTCTCCGCCTGGCCGCGCACAAGGTCCTGATCCAGGAGCTCGCCGCCGTCGAAGGATTGGCGAGGGTGGATGTCCTCTGTCTGGACAAGACCGGCACCCTCACCGAAGGCGGCCTCAGGTTCGACGCCGTCCACCAGTTGCTGCCGGAACCGCCGCCGGGTTGGGAGCACGCGCTGGGCTGGTTCGCCTCCGAACCGGAGGCTAATGCGACCGCGCGCAGCATGGAGCTCGCCTTCGAGGACGACGGCGGCTTCCGCTCCGTGTCCTACGTCCCGTTCTCTTCCGCCCGCAAGTGGAGCGGCGCCACGTTCGACGCCGGCACCGGCAACACCTCGACCTGGGTCCTTGGCGCCCCCGACGTCCTCCTCGCCCCAGGTAGCGGGGCAGGTGAACAGCCGGCCGGGAAGCCTGCGTCGGCGGGGGACGCCCCGGACACCGCGGCCGCCGCCCTCCACCGGGCTGGGGACCTCGCCGCCGGCGGGCTCCGTACCCTCCTCCTCGCCCAGGCATCCGCCCTGCCCCGGCAGGGAACGGACGACGGCGCGCTGCCGGCAGCCGTGCGCCCCGTGGCGCTGCTGACCTTCCGGGAACAGCCCCGGCCAGAGGCCGCAACCACCTTGGAGTACTTCCGGGCGGAGGGCGTGACGGTGAAGATCATCTCCGGCGACGAGCCCGGAACGGTTGCCGCCATAGCCCGCCGGGTGGGGCTGACGGTTCCGCACGGCGTGGATGCCCGGACCCTGCCGGAGGATCCGGAACGGCTCGCGGAGGTGATGGAGGCAAACACGGTGTTCGGCAGGGTCAGCCCCCACCAGAAGCGGGACATGGTGGCCGCCCTCCAGCGGAACGGGCACACGGTCGCCATGACCGGGGACGGCGTCAACGATGCCCTCGCCCTGAAGACCGCGGACCTTGGCATTGCCGTAAACTCGGCGTCGCCGGCCACCAAGGCCGTGGCCCGTTTGGTGCTCATGGACGGCCGCTTCGACCGGCTGCCAGAGGTGGTAGCCGAGGGCCGGCGCGTCATTGCCAACATCGAACGCGTCTCCAGCCTGTTCCTCAGCAAGACGGCCTACGCCGTGGCTATCGCCTCGAGCTTCGCGCTGCTGCAGTGGCCCTTCCCGTTCCTGCCCCGCCAGCTGTCCTTCACCGACGGACTGACCATCGGGATCCCGGCGTTCTTCCTGGCCTTGATGCCCAACGCCCGCCGCTACCGTGCCGGCTTCCTGCTGCGTTCGCTGTGGTTCTCCGTGCCGGCGGGGCTGATCGTCACCGCCTCGCTGATTGCGGTCACGGCGGCATCGACGACGGCGGGCCCGGCGCCTAGCGCGGAGGACCTTCGCTCGGCGGCAGTCCTGACCCTGTCCATCGTTGGACTGTGGATCCTGAGCGCCGTGGCACGGCCGCTGAACGCCGGCCGGCTGGGTGTGCTGGCGGCGATGGCCGCCGCGCTGGTTGTCCTGCTGGGAGTGCCGCTGGCCCAGGACTTCTTCATTCTCGGATGGCCGCCGCAGCCGCTGCTGCTGGCCGCGCTGGGGTCGGGTCTGGGTGGCGGGGTGTTGGTCGAGGTCCTGGCATGGCTGCACCGGCGCCGGTTCAATGACAGCCCGCGCGAGACACAAGCCAAGGCGGAAACCGCGAAGGAATGACTGGGGTGGTGGTTAAAGTGGGAGAGCCTCCAACCTGGTGGTTGGAGGCTCTCGACCTGAATGATGTTCCGGCGGTGACCTACTCTCCCACACCCTCCCGGGTGCAGTACCATCGGCGCTGTGGGTCTTAGC
>NZ_JBFBKP010000155.1:0-3394 GCF_040702285.1 Arthrobacter sp. NPDC080086 | reverse complement strand
CGGTGAGGAACCTCCTCACCGGCCTTCCGCATGTCCGGGTCCGGGCAGTCTGCGCGTGCTGCGCTAGCTGCGCCGGACCTGGACGCCGTCGGACTTCAGGAACAGCTGCGCCTCGCCCGGCGCCGCCGGCACCAGCCAGAGGACGTTCCCGCTGTCCGAGACTTCTTCCACGGACCCGGCCGCGATCAGCTGGGCGTGCTTAAGGATGTCCACCCGGTCCCCCGCCGTGAGGCTCCGCCAGTCCGAGACCGTGGCCGCGAATGCCGAGCGCCTGGACAGGACCGTCCCGCGTGCTTTCATGAACGTCTACCCCTTTGTAGATCTTGTCGCTGTGTGAATCTGTGGTGTGAATCCATGCTCTGAATCCACTGCGCGCACCCGTGTGGCGCCGGTCATAGTTTTACTACATTCCGCCCCGCCTCGGCGGACCGGGCGCCGAACATTTCGGGGGGTCCCCGAAACGCCCGGCGTCCCTGCATTTTCTGCGCCGTCAGGCCAGATTTCCGACGGCGGATTCGGCGGCGTCACGGACGGCGCCGGAGCCCACCAGCCGGTCCGCGGCCTCCAGTTCCGGCGAGAGGAACCGGTCCGTTCCCGGCCCCTCCACCACGCCGCGGAGGGCGGCGATCACGGCGGAGCCCGCCGGCCCGGGTTCGAGGGAGCCGTCGGAGAGCTGGGTTCGGATGTCCAGTGCCCGGGCGGAGGTGACCAGTTCGATCGCGAGCACCCGGCGCAGGTTCTCCACCGCGCGCCGCAGCTTGCGCGCGGCGTGCCAGCCCATGGACACGTGGTCCTCCTGCATGGCCGAGCTCGGGATCGAGTCCACCGACGCCGGGACGGCCAGCCGCTTGTTGTCCGAGACCAGCCCGGCCTGGGTGTACTGGGCGATCATCAGGCCCGAATCCACGCCGGGGTCGGAGGCCAGGAACGCGGGCAGCCCGTGCGAGCGGGCCGGGTCCAGCATCCGGTCCGTGCGGCGTTCGGCGATGGAGCTCAGGTCCGCGACCGCGATCGCCAGGTAGTCCAGGACGTAGGCCACCGGGGCGCCGTGGAAGTTACCGTTGGAGCTGACCCGGCCGTCCGGGAGCACCACAGGGTTGTCGATGGCGGCGGCCAGCTCCCGGGACGCCACCAGGGCGGCGTGGTCCACGGTGTCACGGACGGCGCCTGCCACCTGGGGTGCGCAGCGCAGGGAGTACGCGTCCTGGACCTTGGTGTCGTTGACCCGGTGCGAGGCCACGATCGGGGAGTTCGAGAGGACCCTCAGCATGTTGTCAGCGGAGGCTGCCTGCCCGGGATGCGGCCGGAGCGCGGCGTGCAGCTCGGGCAGGAACACCTGGTCCGTGCCGAGCAGCGCCTCGACGCTGAGCGCGGCGGTGATATCCGCCGTCGTCAGCAGCAGCCGCAGGTCCGCGATGGCCATCAGCAGCATGCCCAGCATGCCCTCGGTGCCGTTGACCAGGGCCAGGCCTTCCTTCTCGGCCAAGGTGACGGGTTCGATGCCGTGGGCGGCCAGCAACTCGGCGACCGGGGCCTCGCCGCGTCCGCCGTAGCGGGTGCCGTCGGGGCCGGTGGCCTCGCCCTCGCCCATCAGCACAAGGGCCACGTGGGACAGCGGCGCGAGGTCGCCGGAGCAGCCGAGCGAGCCGAACTCGCGGACCACGGGGGTGATGCCGGCGTTCAGGACATCCACCATGGTCTGCAGCACCACGGGCCGGACCCCCGTGCGGCCGGAGGCCAGGGTCTTGGCGCGCAGGAACATGATGCCGCGAACCACCTCGCGTTCCACGGCCGGGCCCATGCCGGCGGCGTGGCTGCGGATCAGCGATTTCTGCAGCTGGGTGCGCCGTTCGGCGGGGATGTGCCGGTTGGCCAGGGCGCCGAAGCCGGTGGAGATGCCGTACGCCGGGACCTCGCTGTTGGCCAGCCCATCGATGTGGGCGCGGACCTTCTCGACGGCGTCGAGAGCGTCCTGGGCGATGGTCACCCGGGCGTCGTGGCGGGCGACAGCGACGACGTCCTCGGGCGTGACTCCGCTGGCGCCGAGGGTGACGGTGAGCGGTTCGTGGGTGGTAATGGTCATCGGATGTACCTACTTCGTTGCTTCTGCGGAGTCTGCGGACACTGGGCCCACGCGGACAGGGTCCCCTGGCCGAGCTTGCGAGGCTAGGGAGTCCGTGGGGAGCATGGGGATGCGGACGCCGCGTTCCCTGGCGACCTCGACGGCGCGGTCATAGCCGGCGTCGGCGTGGCGGATGACGCCCATGCCGGGGTCGTTGGTCAGGAGGCGCTCGAGCTTCTGTGCGGCGAGGTCGGTGCCGTCGGCGACCGAGACCTGGCCGGCGTGGATAGAGCGGCCGATGCCGACGCCGCCGCCATGGTGCAGGGAGACCCAGGTGGCACCGGAGGCGGTGTTGAGCAGGGCGTTCAGCAGCGGCCAGTCGGCGATCGCGTCCGAGCCGTCGGCCATTGCCTCGGTCTCGCGGTATGGGGAGGCAACCGAGCCGGAATCGAGGTGGTCGCGGCCGATCACGATGGGGGCCTTGACCTTGCCTTCCTTGACCAGCCGGTTGAACAGCAGGCCGGCCTTGGCGCGTTCGCCGTAGCCGAGCCAGCAGATCCGCGCGGGCAGGCCCTCGAATTCCACCCGTTCCTGGGCGGCGTCGATCCAGCGGTGCAGGTGCTTGTTCTCGGGGAACAGTTCCTTGATGGCCTCGTCCGTGACGCGGATGTCCTCGGGGTCGCCGGAGAGCGCCACCCAGCGGAACGGGCCCAGGCCCTCGCAGAACAGCGGCCGGATGTAGGCGGGGACGAAGCCGGGGAACTCGAAGGCCCGGGCGTAGCCGCCCTTGCGGGCCTCGTCACGGATGGAGTTGCCGTAGTCGAAGACCTCGGCGCCGGCGTCCTGGAATTCGACCATGGCTTGGACGTGGCGGGCCATGGAGGCCTGGGCTTTTTTGGTGAAGCCCTCCGGATCGGCTGCAGCCTCGCGGTGCCATTCCTCGACCTTGACCCCTTCGGGCAGGTAGCTCAGGGGGTCGTGCGCGGAGGTCTGGTCCGTGACGATGTCCACGGTGAGTTCGCCGGCGTTGTGGCGGCGGAGGATCTCCGGGAACACCTCGGCGGCGTTGCCGACGTACCCGACGGACCAGCCGCGGCGCTCCTCCTTGGCCTTCAGGACCTTGGCGATCGCGGCGTCGAGGTCGGTTTCCACCTCGTCGAGGTAGCGCTTCCCGGCACGGCGGCGGAGCCGGGATTCGTCGACGTCGACGATCAGGCAGGCACCGTCGTTGAGGGTGACGGCGAGCGGCTGCGCGCCACCCATGCCGCCGCAGCCGCCGGTGAGGGTCAGGGTGCCTGCGAGGGTGCCGTTTGCGTCCCCGGTGAGCTTGCG
>NZ_JBFBKP010000154.1:0-3589 GCF_040702285.1 Arthrobacter sp. NPDC080086 | reverse complement strand
TACTGGTCCCGCGGCGGATCAACCAGCACAGACAACGGTGTCCTGCTGTGCTCACACCACCATCACCTGATCCACAAAGAACAATGGACCATCCAGTCACGCGCCGGGACTCCCTGGTACATCCCGCCACCCCACCTCGACCCCCACCAAAAACCCCGACAAAACCACTACTTCACGCAGTGAACATGCGCATGATCGGGGCAGAAGTCCAGATGCGCGGATGGAACCACGAGCGGGCGAGACGCAGCAGGCGGCCGGGCGAGGAGTCCCGCAGCGCGGTTTCTGTGGGAGGGCTTGCCGCGGGAGCAGTTGCTTTTAGAGCGAGAGCGGCGTTACAGAGGACGCGTTGGGACACGCAGAAGTGGCGAGGGCACGGCATTACCGGCCCGAAAAGCCCTACGCCGGGCTGGAGACGTCCTCGAGGGCCACTGCGATCTCCGGCGGCAGGGGTGCGAGCGTGGCATCGAGGATTTCCTTCAACTGCACCGGGGTGCGCGCGCCCACCACCGCGGTCGCCACGCCGTGCTGGGACAACAGCCAGCTCAGGGAGACGTCCAGGATGCTGCGGCCCAGGCCCTTCGCCGCCATGGCAACCGCCTCGACCACGCTGGAGGAGCTTCCCTCAAGATATGGCTCGACGTACGCCGCCAGCTTCGACTGGGCGGCGCGGGAGTCGGCCGGGATGTGGCCGCGGTACTTTCCGGTCAGGACACCGCGTCCGAGGGGAGCCCATGCCATCAGGCCCAGGCCGGCGTCTTCAATCGCGGGAATCAGCTCGGCCTCGGCCTTGCGCTGCAGCAGCGAATACTCGGCCTGGCTGGCCACCAGCGGGAACCCGGCCACCGCCGCGGCCTTGGCGGTCTGCCAGCCGGAGTAGTTGGAGACGCCGGCGTAGCGCACCCGGCCGGAGCGGACCGCGTACTCCAGCGCCGCCAGGGTCTCGTCCAGTGGGACGTTGGGATCCCAGGCCTGCGCGAACCACAGGTCCACGTAGTCGGTGCCCAGCCGGGCCAGGGAGGCATCGAGGCTGGAGAGGAGGGCGTTGCGTGAGGTGTCCACGCTGTGGCGTGCGCCCGACGTCGTCAGCCCCGCCTTGGTGGATATGACCACCTCGCTGCGCGCCACGACGTCGTTGAGCATGCTGCCGAGCATCGCCTCGGCCCGGCCGCCGGCGTAGGAAGCCGCGGTGTCGATCAGGGTGCCGCCGCCATCGACAAAGGTATGGAGCAGGGCAGCGGCATCCTGCTCATCGGTCTCACCGGCCCAGGACATGGTGCCAAGGGACAGGGACGAGACACGCAACCCACTGTTGCCGACATAACGCTGCTGCATGCCTGCAAGCTTACGGTGCTTCGGCCGGCCGTACCGGTAGGGTCTATAAACGTGAACTGGATAGAAGCGGCCTTTCTGGGCCTTGTGCAGGGACTGACAGAGTTCCTCCCGATCTCCTCAAGCGCCCACCTTCGGATCGTCGGGGAGTTCCTCCCGGACGCCTCGGACCCCGGAGCCGCCTTTACCGCCATCACGCAGCTGGGCACCGAGACGGCCGTGATCGTCTACTTCTGGCGCGACATCGTCCGGATCGTGAAGGCGTGGTTCGGCTCGCTCACCGGCAAGGTCTCCCGCCAGGACCCCGACGCGCGGATGGGCTGGCTGGTCATCCTCGGCAGCCTCCCCATCATCGTCCTCGGCCTGCTCTTCCAGGACCAGATCGAATCCGTGCTGCGCAGCCTCTGGATCGTCGCGACCATGCTGATCGTCTTCGGCATGATCCTCGCTGTCGCCGACGCCACCGGCCGGCAGGAGCGCGACCTCAGCCGGCTCACCTACAAGCACGGCATCCTCTACGGGTTCGCCCAGGCCCTCGCGCTCATCCCGGGCGTGTCCCGCTCCGGCGGCACCATCACCGCGGGCCTCTTCATGGGCTACACCCGCGAGGCCGCCGCCCGCTACTCCTTCCTCCTGGCCATCCCCGCCGTCTTCGGCAGCGGCCTCTACCAGCTCTACAAGGTGCTCACCAAGGAAGGCCTCAGCGGCCCCTACGGCCTCCCCGAAACGGGCCTGGCCACCGTGATCGCGTTCGTGGTGGGCTACGTCATCATCGGCTGGTTCCTCAAGTACGTTTCCACCCGCAGCTACCGGCTCTTCGTCTGGTACCGCATCCTCCTGGGCCTGGCACTCTACCTACTGCTCGGTTTCAATGTCATCAGCGCCTAGCACTAGGCTTGGTCTGTGAAATCCTGGACCTCCCGCCCCGTTCCCCAACTGCCGGGCGCCATGCCCGCCGTGCGTCTCTTCGACACCGCCCAGGGCGGCCCCGTGACCCTCGACGTGGCGGGGGAGCAGTCCATGTACGTCTGCGGCATCACGCCCTACGACGCCACCCACATGGGGCACGCCGCCAGCTACGTCGCCTTTGACCTGCTCAACCGGGCCTGGCGCGACGGCGGCCAGAAGGTCGCCTACGTCCAGAACGTCACCGACGTCGACGACCCCCTGCTGGAGCGCGCGACGGCGACCGGCGTCGACTGGCGCGACCTCGCGGCCAGCCAGATCGAGCTCTTCCAGACGGACATGGAAGCCCTCAACGTCCTCGCCCCGGATGACTACATCGGCGCGGTCGAGGCCATCCCGCTGATCGTTCCCGCCATCGAATCCCTGCTTGAACGCGGCCTGGCCTACCGGGTTGCCGGCACGGACGGCGAGCCCGACGGCGATGTCTACTACGACGTCGAAGCCGCCGGGAAGCATTCGGCCGAGGACGCCGGTGCCTGGACCCTTGGCTGCGTGTCGCACCTCTCCGACGCCGAGATGCTCGAGCTCTTCGCCGAGCGTGGCGGCGACCCGGGCCGCCCCGGCAAGCGGCAGGCCCTGGACCCGCTGCTCTGGCGCGTGGCCCGCGACGGTGAGCCCAGCTGGGCCGGCGGCGAACTGGGGGATGGCCGCCCCGGCTGGCACATCGAGTGCACCGTCATCGCACAGAAGTACCTCCCCGCGCCCTTCACCGTCCAGGGCGGCGGCTCGGACCTCGTCTTCCCGCACCACGAAATGGGTGCCGGCCACGCCTACTCCCTTACCGGGACGCCGCTGGCGAAGCACTTCGCACACGCCGGAATGGTGGGGCTCGACGGCGAGAAGATGAGCAAGTCCAAGGGCAACCTGGTGCTTGTCTCCAAGCTCCGCGCCGCCGGCGAGGAACCGGCCGCCATCCGCCTGGCCATCCTGGCCCACCACTACCGCAGCGACTGGTCCTGGACGGCCGAAGGCTTCGAGGAAGCCAAGCGCCGCCTCGATTCCTGGCGCAAGGCGCTCCAGTCCGCGCCCGCAGGGTCCGCCAAGGCCCTGATCGAACAGATGCGCGCCGCTCTCTCGGACGACCTCAACGCCCCTGAGGCTCTGGCCGCCGTCGACGCCTGGGCCGGTGCCGCCCTGGCCGCCGGAGACACCCCGGCCTCGGCCACCGACGCCGCCTTGGTGTCCGATGCGGTCAACGCCCTGCTCGGTATCGAGCTCTAGGCAACCACCAACACAAAAGCGCCGGCGACCCGCAGTCAGGGTGGCCGGCGCGTTGCAGTTTAAGCTGGGCCGA
>NZ_JBFBKP010000153.1:0-3663 GCF_040702285.1 Arthrobacter sp. NPDC080086 | reverse complement strand
TTCATGGGCCCGGCCGGACTACCACCACTTTCAATGGCGCCGGGGAACGGCCCTGTGAGACCAAACCGTGTCCGAATGATGCACAAACGTGCGGCTAAGGCCGTCAGCATGAACTCATTTTCGCCACATCACCGGAATCCGCTGCACGAACGTTCAAGAACTCCACAACGTCACGGTCATCCTGCCAGCCTGAAGAAAGAGACGTGATCCGGATCACGTCCAGGCCAGACAAGCCACATCACGAAAGCAAGCCCTCGCGGATGAGGGCCAGCGGAAGAGGACAACATGTCTGACGGCACAAACCACTCCGGTTCGAAACGAGCCAAAGCCATCCGGGGGGCGCTGGGCGCGGCGGCGCTCCTCGGCGCATCGCTCATCGCGTCACCCGCGGCACACGCGGACACCGTCGAGGTATCCCCGCCGGGCGCCAACGACTGGTCCTGCAAGCCAACCGCGGAGCACCCCTTCCCGGTGATTCTCGTCCCGGGAACCTTCGAGAGCATGGCGAAAAACTGGGCCAGCATGGCACCAGCGCTCAAGAGTGAAGGGTACTGCGTGTACTCCCTCAACTACGGTTCCACGAACGGCGTCGATGCGACGGGCCCCATTGCCGACTCCGCCGCCCAACTCGCGCCATTTGTGGACGCCGTGCTCGCCTCCACCGGGGCGGAGAAAGTTGACCTCGTGGGACATAGCCAGGGCGGCATGATGCCTCGCTACTACATGGGATTCCTCGGCGGGGCCAAGAAGGTCAACGCCCTCGTGGGCATCGCACCGTCCAATCACGGAACGCAGGGCTTGATCACCCCCACTCCGGGCGGCCTGCCCTCGGCGACGACGGCCGGCGGATCCAACTGCCAGGCCTGCTCAGATCAGCAGGCGGGTTCGGCGTTCCTCACCAAGCTGAATTCACTCGGTGACACCCTCCCCGGTCCGGCGTACACGGTGATCTCCACGACCCACGACGAGGTCGTCACGCCCTACCAGAGCCAGTTCCTGGCAGGTCCTGCGGAGAAGGTCACCAACATCACCATCCAGGACAAATGCCCGGCAGACCCGATCGAGCACGATCAAACCCCCAATGACCCCGTCGTCCAGCGGTTGGTCTCCAACGCGCTGGGACGTCCTGCGGGACAGCCGGCCGATCCGGCGTTCCAGCCGAACTGCGTCTAAGGACAACGGGACGGCCTCCGCGGAACCCGGCTTAAAAGACAAAACCCCGCGCATTCCTCGGAATGCGCGGGGTTCTTTTCGAGCTTCCTATCAGAATCGAACTGATGACCTTTTCATTACGAGTGAAACGCTCTACCGACTGAGCTAAGGAAGCACCGCGTGAGCCTCCGGCGGACCGGGCGGATCATGCAAGAGTCAACTGTAATGGAGGGTCCGCGCCCGGGTCAAAATGACCGGAACGGGCGCGGACACGGCCCCGGAACGGCTCTAGCAGACGGTGTTGTCCGCCGGGGTTTTGCCGTCCACGAGGTACCCGTCCACGGCGTTGCCGATGCAGCTGTTGGACCGGCCGTAGGCGGTATGGCCCTCACCCTTCCAGGTCAGCAGCGAGGCCTTCCCCAGCTGCTTCCGCAGCGAACCGGCCCACTCCACCGGCGTCGCCGGGTCCCCGGTGGTGCCGATAACCACGATGTCCGTGGAGCCCTTGTACTGCACCGGCGCTGGGGTGCGCTGGCTCTTGTACGGCCAGTCCTTGCAGCTGGTGGCGCCGTAGGCGAAGTAGTAGCCCAGGGTGGGGGAGAGCTGGCGGAGGCGCTGGTCCTCGGCCCGCATCTCGGCGGTGTCCGCGTCCATCGGGTAGTCCAGGCAGTTGACGGCCGTGAAGGCAAAGGTGGAGTTCGCCGAGTAGGTCCCGTTCGGTTCCCGGTCCGCGCCGAAGTCGGAGAGCCGCAGCATGGGGGAGACATCGCCCTTCTTGGCGCTGTCTAGTGCCTGGGTCAGCAGCGGCCAGTTGTCGTCGTTGTAGAACGGCAGGATGAAGCCGCTGACGAACATCGAGGCGTTGACCACCCGGCCGTCCTTGGCGGTCTTCGGGCTGGCCTCCACGGACGCGATGATGTCCTGGATCTCCCGGATGGCGTCGTCCGCGCTGCCACTGAAGGGGCAACCGCTGTTCTGCAGGCAGTGCGTCACGTAAGCGCGGATCGCCTTCTCGAACGCCTTCGCCTGGCCGGCGGTCAGCTCCTCGTAGTTCAGCGACGGGTCCAGCGCGCCGTCCAGGACCATCCGGCCCACGTTGTCCGGGAACAGGGAGGCGTAGGTGGAGCCCAGGAATGTTCCGTAGGAGTAGCCCAGGTAGTTCAGTTTCGCGTCGTTGAGCACTCCGCGGAGCACGTCCATGTCCTTGGCGGCGCTGACGGTGTCCAGGTGGCCCAGGACCGGGCCGGTCTTCTCCGCGCACTTGGCGGCGATCACCTTGTTGTCCGCGAGGGCGTTGGCCAGGCCGGCGTCGGTGTCCAGCTTGTAGACCTTGGCGCGGCTGGCGTCCCGCTCCTGGTCGGTGAGGCAGGTAACGGGTGCGGAACGCTTGACCCCGCGCGGGTCGAAGCCGATGACGTCGTAGTTCGCCCGGACCTTGTCGGAGATGTTCGTGGCGCCCGCGTCCCGCACGAAGTCGACGCCGGACCCGCCGGGGCCGCCCGGGTTGACCAGGAGGCTGCCCTTCTTGGTGCCGCCCTTGGCCGCCAGCTTCAGGATGGCCAGCTCAATGCTGTCCCCGTCGGGCTTGCTGTAATCCACCGGGACCTTGACCTTGGCGCACTGGAAGTCGCCCTCGCAGCGGGACCAGCTCAACTGCTGGGTGTAGAAGCTGCGCAGTTCCGCCGGAGCCGCGGCCGCGATGGACGGATCCGCGGACGCGGGGGCGGCGGAGGACTGGTTGTTGCCCGACCCGAACAGCGTGCAGGACGAGAGCACCAGGGCCAGCACCAGGCCCAGTGCCAGGGCGCCGGCCGGGCGCAGGCCGGACCACGGGGGTCGGCTGCCGGCGGGCCGGGATGGTGCTGACGTCATGCGGTTCTCCTCGGGACAGACAACGTAAAAGAGCGGGACAGAAGCTGGGGGTCAGATCAGGCTGGCGGCCATGGACTCGACCGCCAGCAGGGGAGCGACGTTGGAGGTGGTGATCCGTTGCCGGGCGGTGTTGATGGCATCCATCCGCGCCAGCGTCACCTCCGGGGTGGAGCGGCCGGCGAATTCCTGGAGTTCGTCGCGGAGTTCGAGGTTGACCAGGTCCACGGCGTTGCCCATCTGGATGATCAGCACGTCGCGGTAGAAGGACAGGAGGTCCGTCAGCGTGCGGTCCAGCGAGTCCGTGATGGAGCGCTTGGCACGCCGCTTCTGGTCATCCTCCAGCTGTTTGACCTGGCCGCGCATTGCCGGCGGCAGCGGCCCGCTCTCGGGGGCGCCCAGGGTGGCCAGCAGCGCGGCCTTCTCGGCGGCGTCGCGCTCCTCGTTGGAGCTGGTGGCCTCCTCCGTGGCGATCTTCACCAGCTTGTCCGCCATCATGACGGCGGCGGTGACCCCGCGCAGGTGCAGCGGGAACCGGACCG
Organism: Arthrobacter sp. NPDC080086; assembly: GCF_040702285.1. Lineage (NCBI taxonomy): Bacteria > Bacillati > Actinomycetota > Actinomycetes > Micrococcales > Micrococcaceae > Arthrobacter > Arthrobacter sp. NPDC080086. The sequence goes on along the minus strand of NZ_JBFBKP010000153.1, from coordinate 100 downwards.
TGTCCAGCCGGCGCTGCCGGGCGTCCGGGTCCCGGGCCAGGCGGCGGGCGATCCCCACGTGGCTCTGCGCGGCCCGGGCGGCGCGCTCGGCGACGTCGGG
>NZ_JBFBKP010000152.1:0-3742 GCF_040702285.1 Arthrobacter sp. NPDC080086 | reverse complement strand
TCGTCGCGGGAATCCACGCCGCCAACCCCGTTCGGAACGGGCCGCCGCATTTCTCACCCCCCGCCCGGGCCCAGGAGCCCCGGGGCCCACCCCCCCGGGCGGGGCCCCACCACACGGTGGGCCCCCGCCGTCGTTTGTTCGCGTCGTGGGAGTTAGAACACGTCTCGTCAGCCTGCGGCGCGCTGGGAGCGCGCACTCGCGTACAGGCAGACGGTGGCGGCGGTCCCGAGGTTGAGGCTCTCCGCCGACCCGTAGACAGGCACCGCTACCCGGTGGCCGGCCAGCGCCAGTTGCTCCTCGGACAGGCCCTGGGCCTCGTTGCCGAACAGCCAGGCGGTGGGGTGGGCCAGGTCGTAGTCCGATCCCGTGTCCGCGCCGCCGAGCCGCCGGGCGGCGCTCTCGTCCTGCAGCCGGTCCAGGTTCAGCTGTCCGTAGCCGTCCGCTGCGAGGACTCCGATGCCGCGTTCGGTGCAGGCTGCGACGGTGTCTGCGATGTCTGCGCCGAGGACCACCGGGAGGTGGAAGATCGAGCCCGCGGTGGACCGCACCGCCTTGGGGTTGTAAATGTCCACGCTGGAGGAGCTGAGAATGACGGCGTCCGCTCCGGCGGCGTCGGCGGCACGAAGCACGGTGCCGGCGTTGCCGGGGTCCCGGACCTCGCACAGGACGGCCAGGAGGCGGGGTTCGGCGTCGAGGACGTCGGCCAGTTCGACGTCGAGGAAGCGGCAGACGGCCAGGATGCCCTGCGGGGTGACCGTGTCCGCCATGGCAGCGAGAACCTCATCTGTGGCGAGGAACGCGCGGGTGCCCTCCGCGAGGGTTTCGAGTTCCGGGTGCCGGTCCAGGCAGTCCTCGCTGGCGTAGACCTCAAGGACGACGCCGTCCCTGCCGTCGGCGAGCCGCTGCTGGTGCAGGGTCAGGGCCTCGCGGACCGCCTGCGGGCCTTCGGCCAGGAACTCCCGGCGCTTTAAACGCGCCGGGCGCCCGGCAAGCTGCGCCACCTTCCTGACCCGATCGGCTCGGGGATTGGACAGTGGTTCAGCGTGCGGGCGCCCGGTTTCGTTCATATAAGAACCTTAGTTGCTCCGAAGAGCGGTTCCTGAACTGAGCCGCGAGGCTCGGAGCGGAGCTCCGGTACTACTTGGCAGCCTTCTCGGCGGCGGTCTTCTTGGCAGCCGGCTTCTTCGCAGCCTTGGGGGCGGCGGCAGCCTCGGCCTGCACGGCCGGCGCGGAGGTGTCGGCGGGCAGCGAGTCCTTGGCGACCTGGACCAGCGCGGCGAAGGCGGTGGCGTCGGAGACGGCCAGCTCGGCCAGCATGCGGCGGTCAACCTCGACCTCAGCGGCCTTCAGGCCCTGGATCAGGCGGTTGTAGGTCAGGCCGTTGGCGCGGGATGCAGCGTTGATGCGCTGGATCCACAGGCGGCGGAAGTCGCCCTTCTTCTTCTTGCGGTCGCCGTAGCTGTACACGAACGAGTGCAGCAGCTGTTCCTTGGCCTTGCGGTACAAGCGCGAACGCTGACCGCGGTAACCCTTTGCGCGTTCAAGAACAACCCGGCGCTTCTTGTGGGCGTTTACCGCCCTCTTCACACGTGCCACGTGCGTACTCCTTCAAAATCTGATCCCAAGCGTCTACTGCCGGGAAGCCCGGCTGGCCTGAGAAGCCTTAGTGGTAGGTGGACCGTTGCCGGCGGCAATCGGTCCGGGTACTTGGAACTTAGATGCCGAGCATCTTCCGGATGACCTTGGCGTCGCCCTTGAAGACGATCTTGTCGCCGGCGAGGCGGCGGGTCAGCCTGGAGGACTTGTGCTCGAGGTAGTGGCGGCGATTGGCCTGCTGGCGGCGCAGCTTGCCGCTACCGGTCAGCTTGAAGCGCTTCTTAGCACCGCTGTGGGTCTTCATCTTCGGCATGGGAACCGATCTCCTTACGTATCCGCAGAACGGGTCTGCAGTCTTTCGGGCAGCCGCCCCTCGGGGCGGCGTGCTGGTTGACTGCCACCGGACCTTGCGGTCCGGCGGCCGTGAATCAGTTGGTCTTCTTGCTGCCAGGCTTCGGCGCGGCCTTGGGGGCCGCGGGCCGTGCCGCCGGCTTGGGAGCCGCGGGCCGTGCTACCGGCTTGGGCGTGGCAACAGGCTTCGGAGCGGGCTTCGCGGCGGATGCCTCGGCGGCCGGCTTCGCGGCCGGAGCCTTGGGTGCCGCAGCCTTCGGAGCCGCGGCCTTGGGAGCTTCCGCCTTCGGGGCTTCCGTCTTCGGAGCCGCAGCCTTGGGAGCTTCCGCCTTCGGGGCCTCCGCCTTCGGAGCCGCAGCCTTCGGGGTCTCAGCCTTGGCGGCTTCGGTCTTCGGAGCGGCTTCCGTGGCAGCCTCAGCCTTGGGGGCCTCGGGGGCCGGCGCCTCGGCAGCGGGTGCCTCTTCGGGTTCCGCAGCCTCGGTCCGGACCTGGTAGCCCTCCGGCAGCAGGTCCGCGAGGGACTGCGTCAGGGGGGCTTCGCCGCCGTTGGTGTTGACCCGCGCCGCCTTGGCCTCATTCTCGGCCTTAGCCTCGGCGCGCTGGGTGGCGCGGCGGGCTTCCGCCTTGGCTTCGGCCTTGTTCTTGAGCGGGCCGACCACCATGACCATGTTGCGGCCGTCGATGCGGGGGCTGGATTCCACCACGCCCACCTCGGCGACGTCCTCGGCGAAACGCTGCAGCAGGCGGATGCCCATCTCGGGGCGCTGCTGCTCACGGCCGCGGAACTGGATCATGGCCTTGACCTTGTCGCCGGCGCCGAGGAACCGCAGCGCGTGTCCACGCTTGGTCTCGTAGTCGTGCTTGTCGATCTTGAGGCGGAAACGGATTTCCTTCAGCACCGTGTTGGTCTGATTCTTCCGGGCCTCGCGTGCCTTGACGGCGGCTTCGTACTTGTACTTGCCGAAGTCCATCAGCTTGCACACCGGAGGCTTGGCCTGCGGTGCAACTTCAACGAGATCCAGATCAGCCTCGGCAGCCAGACGCAGGGCATCCTCAATACGGACGACTCCTACCTGTTCACCTGCAGGGCCGACCAGCCGCACCTCGGGGACGCGGATACGCTCATTGATTCTTGGCTCGCTAATGTTAAAGCTCCTGTGATCGTGGGGGTACTTCTCCGGCAAAAGAAGAAGGCCTCCCATTGCCGGTAGCAATCGAAGGCCTCGAAGATCGGAACTGCCGCCCGGTGGGGCAACATGCGCTTGTCCGGCACGCAGTGCGTGGGTCAAGCGCCCGACCAGGTACCCGGCAACCTTGACTCCCGAGGGAATTCGCGCGGCTGACGCGGGTGGGAGAGATCTCCGCTTGCAAACTGGACGCCGTCTTCACTGGAATCTGTGCGATTCCGGCAAAATAACGACATCCAGTCGGTCTGTGACAAGCTTACCAGCATGAGTACACCAGAACGTAATTCGCACGTCTTCCAGCCGGCGGGCGAGCAGGCGGACGTCTCCCAGCAGATCCGCGACATTTCCGAGGTCCCCGCGATCGAGGTCATCACCACCGCCGCCGTGCACCTGATGAGTGCCGCCGCCGTGAAGCTCGGCCTCGCCGCCGAGGACAATGCCGAAGAACTCAAAGACCTGGACGAGGCCCGCAAGCTCATCACCGCACTGGCGGGCCTGGTCACCGCGGCGGCGCCGGAGATCGGTTCCCAGCACGCCGGACCGTTGCGCGACGGCCTGCGCTCCCTGCAGCTGGCCTTCCGCGAGGAGTCCGTCATTCCGGACGCTCC
>NZ_JBFBKP010000151.1:0-3757 GCF_040702285.1 Arthrobacter sp. NPDC080086 | reverse complement strand
AGCCCAGCAGGGACAGGGCCTTGCTGAAGGTGGCGGAGGGACGCATCACGGCAGAGGCCTTGGCCTCGTCCGGGCGGTAGTAGCCGCCGAGGTCCACCGGGGAACCCTGGACGGCCAGCAGCTCGCCGACAATGGCTTCCTCGTCGGTGCTGAGGGTCTTGGAGACCTCGGCGAAGGCCTGGGCGAGTTCGGCGTCGTCGCTCTGGCGTGCCAGCTCGTCGGCCCAGAACTTGGCCAGGTAGAAGTGGCTGCCGCGGTTGTCCAGCTCGCCGGCCTTGCGCTTCGGGGACTTGTCCTCGAGCAGGAAGGTGCCGGTGGCGCGGTCCAAGGTGTCCGCGAGGATCTGGGCGCGGGCATTGCCCGTGGTGGTGGCCAGGTGCTCGAAGCTCACGGCCAGGGCCAGGAACTCGCCCAGGCTGTCCCAGCGCAGGTGGTTTTCCTTGAGCAGCTGCTGGACGTGCTTCGGGGCGGAACCGCCGGCGCCGGTCTCGAACAGGCCGCCGCCGTTGATCAGCGGAACGATCGAGAGCATCTTGGCGCTGGTGCCCAGTTCGAGGATCGGGAACAGGTCCGTGAGGTAGTCACGGAGCACGTTGCCGGTGACGGAGATGGTGTCCTCGCCCTTGCGGATGCGCTCCAGGGTGAAGGCGGTGGCCTCCTCCGGGGACATGATCTCGATCTGCAGGCCCTCGGTGTCGTGGTCCTTGAGGTATTCCTCGACCTTGGCGATCATCCGGGCGTCGTGCGCGCGGGTCTTATCCAGCCAGAACACGGCCGGGGTCGCGGAGGCCCGGGCGCGGGTGACGGCCAGCTTGACCCAGTCGCGGATCGGCACGTCCTTGGTCTGGCAGGCACGCCAGATGTCGCCCGGGGAGACCTGGTGTTCGATCAGGACGGTGCCCTCGTCGTCGACCACCTGGACGGTGCCGGCGGCGGTGATCTCGAAGGTCTTGTCGTGGCTGCCGTATTCCTCGGCGGCCTGGGCCATCAGGCCGACGTTCGGGACGGTGCCCATGGTGGTGGGGTCGAAGGCGCCGTGGGCGCGGCAGTCGTCGATGACCACCTGGTAGATGCCGGCGTAGCTGCTGTCCGGCAGGACGGCGAGGGTGTCCGCCTCCTGGCCGTCGCGGCCCCACATGTGGCCGGAGCTGCGGATCATGGCCGGCATGGAGGCGTCCACGATCACGTCGGAGGGGACGTGCAGGTTGGTGATGCCCTTGTCCGAGTCGACCATGGCCAGCTCGGGGCCCTCGTTGAGGCCCTTGGTGATGGCGGCCTCGACGTCGCCGCGGATCTCCTCGGGGAGGTCCTCCAGGCCGTTGAGGATGGAGGCCAAGCCGTTGTTGGGGCTGAGGCCGGCGGCGGCGATCTGCTCGCCGTAGGTGGCGAAGAGGTCGGCGAAGTAGGCCTTGACCACGTGGCCGAAGATGATCGGGTCGGAGACCTTCATCATGGTGGCCTTGAGGTGGGCGGAGAAGAGCACGCCCTCTTCCTTGGCGCGGGCCACCTGGGCCTTGAGAAACTCGTCCAGGGCGGCGGCGCGCATCACGGTGCCGTCGATGACCTCGCCGGCCAGGACCGGGAAGGCTCGCTTGAGGACCTTGACGGTGCCGTCTTCCTTGACCAGCTGGATCTTGAGGTTGGTATCGGCCGGGATCACCACGGACTTCTCGTTGGAGCGGAAGTCGTCGGCCTCCATGTGGGCCACGTTGGTCTTGGATTCAGGGGTCCAGGCACCCATGCTGTGCGGGTTCTGGCGTGCGTAGTTCTTCACCGACAGCGGCGCGCGGCGGTCCGAGTTGCCCTCGCGCAGCACCGGGTTCACGGCGGAGCCCTTGATCTTGTCGTACCGGGAGCGGATGTCCGTCTCCTCGTCCGAGGCCGGGTTGTCCGGGTAGTCCGGGAGGGCGTAGCCCTGGCCCTGGAGCTCGGCGATGGCGGCCTTCAGCTGCGGCACGGAGGCGCTGATGTTCGGCAGCTTGATGATGTTGGCTTCAGGCTTCTTGGCGAGTTCGCCGAGTTCGGCGAGCGCGTCGCCGATGCGCTGGTCCTCGGTGAGGTAGTCGCCGAAGACGGCGATGATGCGGCCGGCAAGCGAAATGTCGCGGGTCTCTACCTCCACACCGGCCGTCGAGGCGTAGGCCTCAATGATCGGCAAGAACGAATAGGTAGCCAGCATCGGCGCTTCGTCGGTGTGGGTATAGATAATCTTGGCCATGCTTGGGCGTCTCCCTGAAAGTCTGCGGAAATCTTTGTTATCTCAACGGCTCTAACTTACCCGAGGTGGCGGCCTCGGCGCTTGTTCGGGACGGCCGGCGGCAGTCAGGTGAAGCGGGCACGACGGCGGGTAGCCGCCCAAAAGCGATATGACAAGTTTTGACAAGATGCTTTACAGGCTCGTCATAGTGCCGTAGGTTCGATGCCATCACCGCGGCCCGTCCCCGAGGGCCGCACCGCACCCGCACGCAAAAGGATCCCCATGCGCACACGCAAATCCCTGGGCACCAGCCTGCTCAGCCTCTCCGCCGCAGCCCTGCTCGCCGTCGTCGCCGCCGGCAGCGCCACCGCCTCTCCCGGCGGTGCCGGACGCGCGCCCTCGGGCACTCCGGACGTGGCCAGCCACACCGTGACCGAGGCCGCCGGCGCGGACTACTGGACGCCCGAACGGATGCGCAACGCGATCCCCGGCGACGTGCTGGCCACTAAGGCCGTGAACCGCGGTGCCGCGAAGGCCGATGCGGGCAAGCCCGTTGAGGTGGGTGCGCCGGCGAAGGTGGAGGGAACCACCCCGACGCTGCAGTCCAAGCAGGTCCAGACCAAGGCCAACGCCAGCGAGAACCCCGTCCCGCACATCGGCAAGGTCTTCTTCACCCTGGCCGGCGCCAACTACGTCTGCTCCGGCAACTCGGTGACCTCGGCGAACAAGAGCACGGTGTCCACCGCCGGACACTGCGTCAACGAGGGCCCGGGCGCCTTCGCCACCAACTTCACCTTCGTCCCGGCCTACCTCAACGGCTCGGCACCCTACGGGAAGTGGACGGCCAAGGCCCTCTACACCCCCACCCAGTGGAGCTCCGGCGGCGACATGACCTACGACACCGGCTTCGCCGTGATGAACACCCTCAACGGGAAGACCCTCTCCGACGTGGTCGGCGCCTCCGGTGTGCAGTTCAACGCCGCCCGCGGCCTGAGCTACAAGTCCTTCGGCTACCCGGCCGCCGCCCCGTTCAACGGCGAATCGCTCAAGAGCTGCAGCGGCACCGCCAAGAACGATCCCTACAACCCGCAGTTCAACACCCAGGGCATCCCGTGCAACATGACCGGCGGCTCCTCCGGCGGCCCGTGGTTCATCGGCACCAGCTCCTCCGGCTACCAGAACTCGATCAACAGCTACGGCTACGGCAGCAACTCCACCACCATGTACGGCCCGTACTGGGGCTCGGTCATCCAGCAGGCTTACAGCACCGCCGCCGCGTCCTAAGCACCAGTTCCCCGACTATCCGCGCCCAAGGGAAAGGAAAAGACAGGGCAACGCGGGGTTCCACCGCCGGCCGTCCCCCTCGACAGGCCGGCACCGGGACCCCGCGTTCCCGCGCCCGCCGCCGTACGCGGACAAAACAAACAGCTGCCGTGCCCCTCCCCTCGGGGCGGGGCGCGGCCGGTCTGGGTTTAGGAGCGTGCACGCCCCGCCCCGGGTCCCGGGGGGGCCTGCCGAGTGGAAGAATTGGCGGGCGCCGGGAGAGAGGAAGAGCGGCGG
>NZ_JBFBKP010000150.1:0-3870 GCF_040702285.1 Arthrobacter sp. NPDC080086 | reverse complement strand
GAAACGCCCGGTCCCATTCCGAACCCGGAAGCTAAGACCCACAGCGCCGATGGTACTGCACCCGGGAGGGTGTGGGAGAGTAGGTCACCGCCGGAACATCATTTAGGTCGAGAGCCTCCAACCACACGGTTGGAGGCTCTCCCACTTTAACCACCAAGGCAAGGTTCAGACAGGGCTCAGACAGGGCGCCGGCTACTCCCACACCCGAACATAGTCCACCCTCATGGCCCCGGCCTCACCGAGAATCCTGGCACCGCGCCACACCCCGATGTTCAGCAGCAGGTAGTGCGGGCTGACGTTGTCGCTGGTGGCGTAGGAGTGGACCAGTACGCCGTCGTAGTACACCTCGTTGGCACCCGGCTTACGCAGTACCCCGTACGTGTGATAGCCGCCGGCCCAGCACCCGGGAACGATCCGGCTCTTCTTCCACGCCGCGGAGTGGTACACGCTCCACATGTCCCCGGCGAGCGGTTCGGCGATGTCGATCTCCCCGGTAGAGGGATAGGCCTGGCCGGCGGTCCACCAGGCGCCCCAGTTCCTGATGCTGGTCTCACAGGTGCCCGGGAAGAAGATGCGGGCCTCCGCGTAACCGGTGGTGAACTGGAAGCCGGTGTGCCCGGCCACGCCGTCGTTGGGGTTGGTGGAGAGCAGCGCCCCCGAGGAGACGTCGCTAAGCTGCAGTACGGCCTCTCCGTTGGCGATCCGGACGTTGCTGGAACAGGTCTTCACATTGTTCTTGACCGACTTGAGGTCGCAGTCATCGAACCAGTACGGCGTCCAGGCCGCGGTGTTCAGGGAGTTGAAGTCGTCGTTGAAGACCAGGTTCCAGCTCCCGGGCACACCCACCGGATTCGGGGGAGGGGGAGCGGCTACCGCCGGAGCGGCCATGGTGTCCGCCGCGGGAGCCTTGATGGCTGCGGGGGCGGGCGGCACCACGGCCGGCGCCGCGCCGACGGCCTGGGGTGCGTCCGGTCCGCCGCCGAGCGCGCCGCTCATGGGTGCGGGCGCGTTCGCTCCGGCGTCGCTGGAGACCTCCGGCGGCGGAGCCGCGGCCGGACCCGGCGCGGCGGTGGGCAGGGCACTGCTGGAGAGCACCGCGGCGGCGACCAGGCAGACGATCCAGGGGACTGAGCGGTGCTTCATGGGACCACCCTCTCGAGGGTGAGGGCAGCGACAGACAGCTGCCGGTGACGGTTTGCCCTGACGACCGGTGTCCCCCCAGTCAGACCGAGCAATGTGAGGGCTGAGCGCACGATGATCCCTTCTCTCGTGTCCGGGCGGGCCCGGTACTCCCACTAGCCTTCAGGCTATGAGCGGATCGGCCCTACGTCAGGCGTACCGACTACTTGCCCCACACGGCGGACCTCTTGGATCCACCGCCCGGACTACCTGCCCGGGAACAGTCAAAGGAACAGCCCAGAAGCCCCAAGCGTTGACTACCCTTGAGTAACACCAGCGATCAGCAGCCACGGGAGGCCACCTTGAGTGCACGGACCATTGTCATCACCGGCGCCAGCGACGGGATCGGCGCGTCCGCGGCCCGTACCTTGGCGGCGCAAGGCGAGAACGTCGTCGTCGTGGGGCGTTCCGCCGCGAAAACGGCGCAGATCGCCGGGGAAATAGGTGCCGACCACTTCGTGGCCGACTTTGCCGAGCTGGCCCAGGTCCGCCGGCTCGCGGCGGAGCTGAAGGAGAAGTACCCGCGGATCGACGTGCTGGCCAACAACGCCGGCGGCATCATGGGAAATCGGCAGCTCACCGTGGACGGCCACGAGAAGACCTTTCAGGTCAATCACCTGGCGCCGTTCCTGCTCACCACGGAGCTGATGGACGTGCTGACCGCCAGCCGCGCCACGGTCATCAACACCTCCAGCGTGGCCAACTCGATCTTCGCCCGTTTCGACATCGACGACTTGGACGCGGCGCGTAAGTATTCGACCAACCGGGCCTACGGTAACGCCAAGCTCGCCAACATCCTCTTCACCAGCGAACTGCACCGCCGCTACCACGACGCCGGGATCTCGACGGCGGCCTTCCACCCCGGCGGCGTCGCCACCAACTTCGCGGCCGAGTCCACCAGCCCCATGCGCGTGGCGTACACGAGCTTCCTGAAGCGTTTCATGCTGACCCCGGAGCAGGGAGCGGACACCCTCGTCTGGCTCGCCAACGGCACCCCGGGCACGGACTGGACCTCCGGCGGGTACTACGCCAAGCGGGCACTCTCCAAGGCCAACAAGCTGGCGTATGACGGCGGGTTGGCGCGCCAGCTGTGGGACCGCAGCGAGGCGATGGTGGCCCCGAAGGGCAGCTGACCCGGGCGACTGACCCGGGAGGCGGGCCTAAACCGGAAGTGGTCTGAGCCGAACCGGGGAGGCTTACCCGGCCGCCTCGACGGTGTCGATGGCGTCCAGGGCGCTGCCCATGGTGCCGGCCAGGTCACTGGCCGGCGCCGGCTTGGCGAACAGGTAGCCCTGCAGCGCATCGCAGCCCAGATCCATCAGGTACTTGGCCTGCGCGGGGGTCTCGATGCCCTCGGCCGTGACCTTCAGGCCCAGGGCCTGCGCGGCGTTGATCATGGTCCGGAAGAACGGCAGGTGCTCCTTGCCGGTCTTGATCATGGCCACAAAGGAGCGGTCGATCTTGACCTGGTCCAGCGGCAGCTCCCGGAGCCGGCCCAGCGAGGAATACCCGGTGCCGAAGTCGTCCATGGCGATCCGGACGCCCGCCTCGCGCAGCTGGTGCAGCTGGCGGATCACGTCCGAGTCGGCGTCGAAGAACACGCTCTCGGTCAGCTCAAGCATCAGCTGGCGCGGATTCACCCCGGTGGACGCGGCAATGCCGAGCACGTCGCCGGCGAAGTCACGCTGCTGGAACTGCAGGCCTGAGACGTTCACGGCCACGCTGTAGGCGGCGTCGCCGGCCAGCCACGGGCGGATCTCGGCGCAGGCCCGGCGCATTACCTCGTCCCCGATCTCCCGGATCAGGCCGCTTTGTTCGGCCACCGGCAGGAACTGGTTCGGCGGCACCAGTTTGCCGTGCCGCTCCCAGCGGGCAAACGCCTCGAACTGGACCACGGCGCCGAGGCCGGGGGAGACCACCGGCTGGTAGTGCACCGAGATCTGGCCCAGCTCCACCGCCTGGCGCAGCCCGGTCTCGCCGCCGGACTGGTGCGTGGGCGTCGCGAGCATCTCCGGCCGGAACTCCAGCCAGGTGTTCTTCCCGGCGGCCTTGGCCGCGCTCAGGGCCGAGTCGGCCTGCCGCAGCAGCTCCGCACCGTCCTGGGTCTGCGCCGTCCGGGACGCCAGGCCCATGCTCGCCGCCGGCCGGACCGTGGACCCGCCGATCCGTGCCGGGGCGTACAGGGAGTCGGAGATCCGCTTGGCCACCGCGGAGATGCTGTGGCAGTCCGTGAGCAGCACCACGAACTCGTCGCCGCCGAGGCGGGCCACGGTGTCGTGCGGTCGGATGCAGTTCCGCAGCCGGCTGGCGACCTCCACCAGCAGTTCGTCCGCGGCGGAGCGGCCCAGCATGTCGTTGTAGGTGCGGAAGTCGTCCACGTTGATGATCACGACGTCCACGGAGTCCTCGCGGCGCAGTGCCGCGGCCAGGCGCTCGTTGAACAAGGTGCCGTTGGGCAGGCCGGTCAGGGTGTCGCGGAGGACGGCGGCTTTCAGTTGGTCGTCGTGCTCCACCGGCGTGAGCCGCGGCAGGACCCCGGTGGTGCCGGGCACCAGCTGGGACTCCAGAGTGCCCGGGCGGCCGGCAGCGGCCTGGCCCGGCGCCAGCGGTGCGGGCCGTGCCGTGGTCGCGCGCGGTGCGGCGGCGCGGGCGGAGAGCGCGACGGCGGCCGGGCCGCCGCCGGGAAGCGCG
>NZ_JBFBKP010000149.1:0-4029 GCF_040702285.1 Arthrobacter sp. NPDC080086 | reverse complement strand
GCTGACGTGGACGAGGACCCGGTGGAGACCGGGGAGCGCATCCAGGGCCTGGAGCTGGCCCAGTACTTCGAGGGGACCCTGGACCCGGCGGCGACCGTGCGGGCACTCTCCGACGACGCCCTCGGCCAGCTGGCCGACGCCCTGTACAGGCACCTCGACACCACCCACCCCTCCTTCGGCGCGCACACCTGGTATGACCTTGCCGCCGAGGAGCTGCAGCACCGCCACCGTCGTGAGGACGGGCTGCCCGGGGCCGGCTCCGCCGAGCTGACCTCCGGGCTGGCCACCGACGCCTCCGCAGAGCTGACCCCGGAGGACATCTCCGCCATGGACCAGGCCGCCGAGATGCTCGCCGGGGAAGACCTCGACGAGGCCGATCCCTCGGCCACCGAACGCGCCGCGGCCGAACTGGCCGTCCGAACCCAGGACCGTAACCCGCTCCGGGCTGCCGTCGACGGGGATAACGACGACACCCCCGACGGCGAACGCGCCGCCGGCCCAATTTCCGCCTGAGCCGTTTCTATCCGAGTCTGATGTTGCCTGAGCCTTTTGTGCCTGATTGCAGGCGGGACCGGGACTAGGCTTCAGCTATGACAGCAGAGACCCCCGGAGCCACGCCCGCATCCACTGCCCTGGTCACCGGCGCCACCGCCGGGCTCGGGGCCGAGTTCGCCCGCCAGCTGGCCGGGCAGGGCCACCGGCTGGTCCTCGTGGCCCGCGACGCCGGGCGGCTGCGTGCCGTCGCCGAGGAGCTGGAGAACAGCTTCGGTGTGACGGCAGAGGTGCTCCCGGCCGATCTGACCGAGGACACGGGCGTTGCCGCCGTCGTCGCGCGCCTCGCCGATCCCGCCCGCCCGGTGGAGATCCTGGTCAACAATGCCGGCATGGGCCTGCTCCGCTCGTTCGCCGAGAACCCGATCGAGGACGAGAAGCGCCACCTCAAGCTCCACGTCGAGACGGCGATGGAGCTCTCGCACGCCGCCCTGCAGGGCATGCTCCAGCGGGGCTCCGGCCGAATCATCAATGTGGCCTCCGTCGCCGCGTTCCTGCCGCGGGAAACCTACTCGGCCGCGAAGGCCTGGCTGCTGAGCTTCAGCCGGTGGGCCAACATTGCATATGTCTCGCGGGGCATACAAGTGACGGCCGTCTGCCCCGGCTTCACCCACACCGAATTTCACGATCGGATGGGCATGGATAAGTCCGTGGCGCCGTCCTGGATGTGGCTGAGCGCTGAACAGGTGGTCCGTGAGGGCCTGGCGGACAACGCCCGTGGACGTGGCGTGTCCATCCCCAGCCGGCGCTACAAGGCGCTGGTCGCGGCCGCGCGGCTGCTGCCGGCGAAGCTCGTGGCCGGACCGCCCCGCCGGGCTAAGTAGCGGCCCGGCGGCGGATCAACAGCACAACGGCGATCCCCACACAGGCGCCGAGCAGCGTCTCCACCGCCCGTTCGGCCACCAGCAGGTGCGGGTCGGCGGGGGAGGAGAGCTGGGTCATCAGCAGGATCACGGGGGTGAAGAAGACCATGGCCAGCCCGTAGTGCCGGGCCATGAACAGCTCCGTACCGAACTGCAGCACGATCACCAGCACCGCGACGGCGGCGGTCTCGCTGCCGGGGAACAACCGCAGCGGGGAGCCTGCCCAGGGAAAGAGCACGGCCGCCACCACCAGCAGGCCTAGCAGCGTGCCCACAATCCGGTGCAGGCCGCGGTAGACGCTGCTCGGCAGGTCGGCGCCCGCCAGCGGCACCGCCGCCGCGGCCATCGCCCAGTGCGGGTGGCCGCTGCCGCTGAGCACCCCGATGCTGCCGGCCGCCCCGACCGCGGCCAGGTACCGGGCGGCGTGAATCCAGGCCGCCCGGCGGCGGGAACCGCGCAGCGGCGGCACGGTCCGTCCCGCCCCGCGTACCCATTTCCGGCTGCGGACCCAGCCGGCGAAGCCGACCAGGATGGAGAACGCCGCGGACCCGGCGCCGATCAGGACCGCAGCCGGTCCCGGCACGGGGGTGGGGATGGACGCGCACGCGCCGAGGGCCAGGAGGCCAAAGAAGGGCCCGTTCGGTTTCAGGTTCACCCGGTCCGCGAAGAGTGAGCCGACGGCGGCGAGGCCGGACTCCACGGCCACGAGCGTCCAGGAGTGCAGGTGGTTGACCGAGAGCAGCACGCCCACGGCCAGGCCGCCCACCAGGACCAGCGCCGCCTGCAATTGGTGCCGGAGCCTGAGCTGGTGCGGATCGGAGCGGCCGTACATGCCTATCAGGGCCCCAAAGACGGCGTAGACGATCAGGTCCGGCCGCCCGGCGGCCAGCAGTGCCAGAGAAGGCACTGCGACGCTGAGCGCCACGCGCACCGCCGAGGCGTGGTCCCGGTTGGCCGGTCCCAGCGAGTGCAGTCCCTTGGCATGGCGGAGCAGGGAGGACCGCGGCGTGGACGGCAAGCGGACCTCCTGCGGTGGTGTGGTGGTGGAGAACGGATGGGGGCGCGGCCAGGGATGGAATCGAAGCGGGCCGGAGCCGCCAAAGGCCCGCCGTGGCCGCCGCCCCGGTGGGGACGGACGGCCCGCGAGGGGCCTCGGAGGGCGGGGCGCTGGGCCGGCGTGCTCGGCCGGGGGTGGCTAGGCCGGCGCGCCGACCTTGCCGCCGTCGGCGTCGCCCGCAGCGACCAGGGGCATATCCATGTGTTCCAGGTCGATCAGAGGGTTTTCGTCCTGGGTGGCGACCAGTTCCCGGGCCTCGGCCTGGGTGTCCACGCTCGGCATGGAGCCGGGCAGCGGCATCTGGGCGGATTCGCGCAGGAAGTAGATCGCGACGGCGCCGATCGCCGAAGTGGCCATCAGGTAGTACGCCGGCATCATGTCGTTGCCGGTGGCCGAGATAAGGGCCGCGACGATGAACGGCGTAGTGCCGCCGAAAATCGCCACCGAGAAGTTGTACGCGATGCCCATGGCGCCGTAGCGGCTGGCGGTCGGGAACTGGGCCGGCAGGGCGGAGGCCAGGTTGGCGACGTAGAACGTCACGGGGAACGCGATCAGCGCCAGGCCCGCCAGGGTGGACCAGATCTCGCCGACGCCGATCAGCATGAACGCCGGGGTGGCCAGGACAACGGTGCTGATGGCACCGATCCAAAGCACGGGCCGGCGGCCGATCCGGTCGGAGAGCTTGCCGGTCAGCGGGATGCAGAGGCTCATGACCACCAGGACGGGGATGGTCAGCAGGGTGCCGTGCACCTCGTCGTAGCCCTTGGACTCGGTGAGGTAGGTCGGCATATAGGAGGTCAGGGCGTAGCCGGCGGTGTTCGCCGCGGCCACCAGGATCATGGCGGTGATGATCGAGCGCCAGTAGGCCTTCACGATGCCCACCGGACCCTTGGAGGCGGCGTCATCCGCGGCGGAAGCGTCCTTGGCGAGGTTCTCCTGGGCATCCAGGGTGGCCTGGAACTGCGGGGATTCCTCGATCTTGCTCCGGAAGTACACGGCGACGGCGCCGAGCGGGCCGGCCACGAGGAACGGGATGCGCCAGCCCCACTGCTCCATGGTGTCCTGGCCCAGGGTCAGCTGCAGGACGGACACCAGTGCGGCACCGAGGGCGAAGCCCAGGTAGCTGCCCATGTCCAGGAAGCTGGCGAAGAAGCCGCGGCGCTTGTCCGGTGCGTATTCGCTGACGAAGGTGGTGGCACCGGCGTATTCGCCGCCGGTGGAGAAGCCCTGGATGAGCTTGAAGACCACCAGCAGCACGGCGGCCCAGATGCCGATCTGCGCGTAGCCCGGGAGCAGGCCGACGGCGAAGGTGCTGGCCGCCATGATCAGCAGGGTGGCGGCCAGGACCTTCTGGCGGCCCACCTTGTCGCCCAGCCACCCGAACACGACGCCGCCGAGGGGGCGGGCGATGAACGTGGCGGCGAAGGTGCCGAGCAGGAAGAGGGTCTGGACGGTCTTGTCTGCCTCGGGCAGGAAGACCGGGCCCATGGTGGTGATCAGGTAGCCGAACACGCCGACGTCGTACCATTCCATGGTGTTGCCGACGATGGTTCCGCC
>NZ_JBFBKP010000148.1:0-4058 GCF_040702285.1 Arthrobacter sp. NPDC080086 | reverse complement strand
ACATCATCGATGAGTTTCGAGGCTTCGTGTGATGGGGCATGGTTGCGTGCCTGGTCAGCAAGACGCGATCCGACGACTACAACCGTGCGCTGCAGGCGGCGATGCGTGGCTCGGCATTTTCCGCCGACTGCTCAAGCTGGTACAAGAACGCCCAGGGCAAGGTCATCAACAACTGGTCCGGCACGGTGGACGAGTACCGCGCGGCGGTGCGCTGGGGTCTCGGCGTATTCGAGCAGATCTGACAGGGGCAGGGACGTGTCTTCGGAACTCTCCTGGCAGCAGCTAAGCGAGGTGGCGGAGGATGCACGGCCCATGGTGCAAGCGTTTCGCGAAGCGGGCGGCCTGCACTACGGCAGCCTGGCGCCGGAGCCTTCGCGTGCGAACTTTGCCCGAGCCTGCAGCCTGAACGGGTTGAACGGCATCGACGGCGTTGGCCACCGCGACATCATGGTGCCGGTGACCGACGGTGAGATTCGGGTGCGGCTGTACCAGCCGGTCGAGGCCGAGTGCGCGGGCGGCAGTATGGCGACCATCATCAGCAACGCGCCGGCTACAGGGGCGTACCAGGTCGTCGGCCAAGTGCTGCTCTATCCGGTGACGGACCTTACCGCAAGCCGGCCGTCCTACGGCCGCTTCCAGGGTGGGCTGCCGCTCGTCGCAGAATCGATGCAATGGTTTCGTGATCTGTACGTGCCGGCAGGCACACCGCTTGACCAGCCCGCCTTGTCGCCGCTGCTGCATGCAGAGGGCCGCCGTCAGCCTCCGATGTTTATCGCCACCGTTGGCCTGGACCCGCTCTGCGACGAGGGCATTGAATACGCAGCAACGGCAGCGCGGGCGGGTGGCTTGCTGGAGCATCACCACCTGCCTCGTCACATGCACGGCATTTTCACGGCGGCAGGGCGCATCAGCACTGCGCAGAAACTGCTGGAGCTTGCCGGCTTATTCATTCGTCGACTTTCTCGGCACTCGTAAAGCGTTGCTTCTGACCAGCAACGATGAGGTCGCCTTCTTCTGATGGGTGGCACGCGAGCTAGCGCGTGTGCTGATCGCTGCGTCTGCAATGCCGCGTCGACCTGTCGGTCTTGACCCGCACCTCGGCAATTAGCCAGGCCTGCAAGGCATGGACCCATTCGCCTGCCCATGCGCGAATCGATTCAGTCGACCGCCCGCGTGAATCCGAGCTCCGTGCGCCTCCCTCGGTCGCTCCTGTTCCGGCCCTTTGTCTGACGGCAACGCGTGACGGCAACGCGGCACGCGCACGTGCTGCAGCGTTGTTCAGCAGCGATCGAACCGCCGAATCCACACCAGCATGCGCAATGGACCGGTTGGACATCGTTTGCGTCCTGTTTGGTTGGTATTTTCCCTAGCTTTTCACATCTTGATGATAGGCCGGTGCAACGCTAATATTTGGCCGTACTAACGTTATTTGTAGGCCGTCAATACGTACTGGTAAGGCGATGCTCAGGGGTCGGTGCCGTACCGGGCGTCACGCGGCTGTGCTGGCTTTCTTGGCGGCGAGACGATCTTCAAATGGCAGCCCGAAAACAGGTGCCGGGGCTACAGCGCTGTAGGCGTTTTCTTCTGCTCCGCACACCTGTTTCCATCAACGCATCTAGCAGAGAGGCTCAGGCCATGGCTGCAAGCAATAAGCGTCAATCGATCGTCCCGGCCCCTTTCCAAGGGCACTACGACGCATATCACTTCTCGCCGGCAACGCGCGTGGGCAACATGGTTTGGGTGTCTGGCCAGGTTGGGGTGGACGCCGACATGAAGCCTGCGGAGGGGATGCACGCGCAGGCGCACATCGCATTCGAATGCCTGAAGCTCGTTCTCGAAGAGGCGGGCGCGAGCCTGGCCGATGTGGTCGAGCTCACGACGTTTCACACGGACCTGCATGGCGACATCGACGCGTTTATCGCCGTCAAGGATCAGTACTTTCCGAGCCGCTATCCGTCGTGGTCAGCCGTGGGGGTCACGCAGTTGGCCTTGCCCGGATTGCTGATCGAGATTCGCGCAATGGCCGTGGCCGGATCCGGAGAGGAATGAGCGCTTGTGGTGGCCGGACATGCCGGCTGCAAGGCGAGAGATATTGGAAGGAGCCCATGATGAAGAAGCAACGCATTGGAGTCGTATCCGCTATCGCGGCCGCAGTATGTTGTGTGATCGGCACCGCCGCCATGGCGGAAGATCTCACGCCGGAGGGCGGTGATCGGGCCGCGAGCAAAGACGGTGCGGTACCTGCTTACGCAGGCAGACAGTCGCCCGAAGCGGGTTGGGAGTGGGGCAAGTACCGCGGCGATTTCTGGAAGCACAAGAACGAGAAGCCGCTGTACTCGATCGATGCATCGAACATCGACAAGTACGCAGACAAGCTGACGCCCGGCCAGATCCAGCTTCTCAAGCAGAAGAAGGGCTATCGCATGGACGTGTATCCGTCGCATCGCGAATGCCAGGTGCCCGACGTCGTTGCTCAGAACTCCAAGGCAAACCTCACGGCGGCCAAGCTCGATTCGACCGGCGAGCAATTGCAGACGGCAGTGCTCCCAGGTGTTGCGTTTCCGCAGCCCAAGAACGGCGCGGAAGCGATCCTGAATTACATCTATCGCTACCACGGTGAGGGCTTCGAATGGCCCAAGATGATTACCACCATTTCGCCGCGCCCGGGTAGTAACGAATGGATCGATATCGTCTCTCCGCAGCACGCGTTCTTGCCCTGGGGCAAGCCGGGCAAGACGACGCCGCAGGATATTGATCAGTTGAGCACTGCTGCCTTCTTCAAGATGGAATCGCCACCGGCGCTCGCTGGGCAGGCGTTCGTGCAACGCCAGTATTTCAACAAGCCTTCGGAGACGTTCTACTACTTCCCGGGACAGCGCCGTGTGCGCCGCATGCCGGCCTATACGCACGATGCGCCGGTCATCGGCATGGAGAACCAGTACCTGATCGATGAGGCCAATATGTTCTACGGCACGATCGACCGGTTCAACTGGAAACTCGTCGGCAAGAAGGAACTGCTGGTGCCGTACAACGCGTTCGGCATGTACAAGTTCAAGACCAATCTGCACGACGTTGCCACGCCCGATGGCGTTGCTTCTAGCAACCGTCGCTACGAGATGCACCGCGTCTGGGTGGTCGAGGCCACGCTCAAGCCCAGCGCCCGCCACGTTGCATCCAAGAAGGTCTTCTACCTCGATGAAGACAGTTGGCTGGCCCTCGTCGGCGAAGACTACGACGCCCAGGGCAAGCTCTGGAAGGTGCGCGAGAGCTACCCGATCCCGGTGTGGGAGCTGGGCGGCACGTGCGACAACCTGCCGTTCGCGATGTACGACCTCAGCAACGGCCGTTACGTGATGGATCAAACGACGTTCGGGCAGGGCAAAGACATTCGTTGGTACGAGCAGATCAATGATCCGCGCTTCAAGACGGACTTCTTCACGGCCGAAACCCTGCGCGCAGTGAGCGAGCGCTGAACGTGGCCGCATGAGCGGGGGCCGGCACGCGCTTGAGGAGGGGCGTGCCGGTATCAAAACGGGTTGGAGGAAAACATGAATACCAAGAAGATGTCCACGCGGACAGCGATTTCGCTCGCCGTGTTGGCGGCAACAACGTCTGCAGCGTACGCCTACGACTTCACCATGGGCACGGACGACGCGGTGAAAGGCTCGCTGGTGAGCAACGTCACGGCCGGTGTGGCAACGCGGACGAAAACCCCGAGCTGCGCGCTCACGGGTGATCCAAACGCGAACGGCTGCGGTGCGGCGGCCAATACCGACCAGTGGGGCGCGGGCGACAACGGTGATTTGAACTACCGCAAGTGGAAGCCCTACAGCGCGTACCTGAGCGCGACCAGCGAGCTGCTGCTGACGATGCCCAGCGAGGGCCTGAAGTTCATGGCGCGCGGCACCGGCATGTACGACTTCATGGCCAAGAACACCGAGCGCACGCCGCTGTCGAGTGATGCGAGGGCGCAGGTGGTTTATGACGCGCACGTGCTTGATCTATGGGCGCAGAAGGACTTTACCGTGGCGGATCAGAACGCCCACGTCCGTATCGGC
>NZ_JBFBKP010000147.1:0-4270 GCF_040702285.1 Arthrobacter sp. NPDC080086 | reverse complement strand
GGGCGGCTCAGGTGACCGGCCAGCGTCCCCTTTCCCCCCGTTGTTTTTTGGCTGCTGGCGGAGCTTGCGGAGCTGTGCCCGACGGAGGCCTGTCTACCGAAGGCAAGGGGCGGGAAATTCCCGGAGGAAATAAGCGACGAAGGAGCGCCGGAGGGACATTTCCTGCACCGCAGGCCCCGGAGGAACGGAGGGGCTAGACGGGCTGGAGCGGGCACGTACGATCCGAAGGACAGCAGCCAAAAAACGTCGAAGACGTAGACAACAGGGCCAGGGCAGCCGGAGCTCTGCGACGGAGGCACTGGACCCAACAGCCGGCCGCGCCAGCGGACGCCCGATAACTGGTTGGAGCGCAGCGGAAATCAGTCCCTCCCAGACGCCGCGGCACACGCCCGGTTCCCTTCGGCGACGCGGATCCTCGTGGCAGGATGAGCCCCATCATGGACAGACTGCTGCGGAAGGCCCCGTACCCGGAGTGGGTGCTGATGTACCGGCTCGGCCTCGGCCGGGACCGCATCGCTGCCCTTGTCCGTGCCGCGCCGGCGACCGTCGGCTACCACCTGCGCGTGGCCCGTCGCCAGGACCCCCAGCTTCAAGCGGCACACCGGGCCGCAGGGGCAGCGCCGTCTGCGGCCGCAGTGGCGCGGATGGAAGAAGTCATAGCCTGGGTCACCGCGGCGGGCCGGCTGCCGCGAGGCCGTTCCGATGACCAGGCAGAGCGTTCCATGGAGGCATGGATCAGGCAGCGCCGCAGCGAGGCGGCTGCCGGGACCCTTCATCCGTCCTACCGGGACGGGCTGGCCCGGATCCCCGATTGGAACACCAACGCCAGGACAGCTGCGGACGAAGCACGCTGGCATGCCCGGCTGGCCGAGCTGCTGCGCTACCGGGCCGAGGGCAGCGATTGGCCACGACACCAGAAATACGCCACCGAGCAGGAACACACCCTTGGGGTGTGGATCCACATCCAAAGGCAGAAGCTCAGGGAAGGCACCCTCTCCCCCGACAAGGCCGCCCAGCTCGACGCCGCCGTCCCGGGCTGGCTGCAGGGAAGGCCGAGGGGCCGCGCTGCGCGCCCCTAACCGAGCATGCGCCCCGGTTGTGCCCATTGGGGTCAGGTGGAGCCCTCCGCACAGCTGTGGAACCGAGCGCCCGGAACGCACTGGCGAAGATTGTCGTAGGGGTGGCCCATAATTAGTTCAGCGGTCGGAAGCGGCCGCTTTTTCATGGCGTGTCTATTCGAACATATGTTCTAAAGTGGTGGTATGGGACCGGAGCAGGCAAGCCGGCTGCAGGCGCAGTACGCGCGACGTGCCGGCCCGATAGGGCTGACGGTGGAAGAGCTTGATTTCGAGCACTTCCCCGTCAAGAACGGCTTCCCCGGCATCCCGGTGAAGGCCTGGATCCGGTTCCCGAACTGCGCCGAGCTGGTCGACGGCGAGGTGTACGCCTGGACGGCGAAGGCCGCCGAAGTGATGTGGAAAGACGGTCCGATCACGTATCGGACCTGGGTATGGAGTTCGGCGGTCACCCGCCGGCAGGACAGAATGACCAGGAACTTGGGAGAGCGCGTAAACCGTGACAGCAGTAGCGAATGAAACAACTCTGGACGTCGAGGTCGACGTCCGCTTTACCGCGGCCGGCGCTCCCCTGGCCGTCAGGTTCGACGGCCGTATCTGGGCCGTGGGCGCAGACCCGGTGCACTGGTTCGCCAGGAACGACTGGTGGAACACCAGGCGGACCGCAGCGCTGGGCACCGGCGACGTCGTAAGCGTCGAATACTGGCGGGTGCAGGTACGGCTGGGAACCAACTCCGCGCTGCGCACCTTCACACTTCGGCTCGACCCTCTGGCAACCCAATGGCTCCTTGAGAGCATCAGCGACTAGGTAAGAGCCAGTCGTGCCAGCTCACACCATTCCTGCACAAGCCTGGGACAACATCCGGGCTGAGTTCACTCTGCCCTCGCTCGATCAGGTTCGCCGCCGGCTCTCCGAGCTGATGGAAGACCCCGAACCCATCATGCGTCAGCTGGTGCGGGTCTTCTTATCCGGACTACAGACGGTGGGCGTGTGGCAGGACGACGAGCTATTCCAAACTTTCGTTTATCTGGTGGGCCTGCACGATGTTCCTGCAGAATGACATGGTCCGCCGGCCGGTACGGGCCTGTTGGGAAGGGGGCTATTTGGCGGCCTCCTCAAGGAGCTGCCTGAATAGTTCATCGCTGTTCAGGGTGAGCTTTTCGCCGTCGAGGAAGAAGGTGGGTGTTCCCGTGATGCTGAGGGCTTTGCCGTCGGTGGTGGCTGCCGGGCGATGATGGTGCCGAGGATGATGAGCGCCACTCCGGTGGTGACGAACACGTCGGCGAGGTTGAAGGTGGGGAACCAGCCGCTGTGCAGGTAGTCCACGACCCCTTGCCCGTCGAGCCTGTCGATGAAGTTCCCGGCGGCGCCCCCGAGCAGCAGGGCTGCTCCTGCCCTGGACAGGCCGGTCGTGGATGGCGCGGAGGAGACGGTGTACCAGATCAGGGCCGCAATGATCAGCCCGGTGGCGGCGATGACGACCCACGGGGACAGGTCCGCGCCGAGGCTGAACGCGACACCGCGGTTGTAGACGAGCTTGATGTTGATCGGGCCCAGGTCGGTCGTGGCGCCGGTGGAGAGCAGCCCTTCGGCCAGGGCTTTAACGACCAGGTCGGCCGCGGCCAGGACGGCTGCCACCAGAAGCAGCACCGTCCTGGACCGTCGGGCCTGCCGGGCGGGCGCGTCCGGCACAGCAGTGACGGCGCTCACGCTGCCGGTTCCATGGCCAGGGCGGGCTTGGCGGCGTTGGACCCGTCCTTGCGGCTGATCCGGCCGGCTCGGACGCCGTTGGCGATCACGACGATTTCAGCCAGTTCATGGATGAGGACGACAGCGGCCAGGCCGAGCATGCCGAACAGCGCCAGCGGGATCAACACCGCGATCAGGGCCAGGGACAGGCCCACGTTCTGGAGCATGATGCGCCGGGTCCTGCGCGCATGATCCAGGACCTGCGGAAGGTGGTTCAGGTCCTCGCCCATCAGGGCGATGTCGGCCGTTTCGATCGCGACGTCCGTTCCCATGGCGCCCATGGCGATGCCGGTGTCGGCAGTCGCCAAGGCCGGGGCGTCATTGACGCCGTCGCCGACCATGGCGGTGGGAGCACGGCCCTTGAGCGTGCGGATAATCTCCGCTTTGTCCTCGGGGCGCAGGTCGGCGTGGACCTCCGTGATGCCCGCGTCCTTAGCCAGCGCGGTGGCGGTGATGAGGTTGTCCCCGGTGAGCATGGCCGTGGTGTAGCCGGAGGCTGCGAGCCGGGCGATGACGTCCCGGGCTTCAGGCCGCAGTTCGTCGCGCACGGCGACGGCGCCGATGACCTGGCCGTCGTCCTCGATCAGGACAGCCGTTGCGCCGGCGTGCTGCATCCTCTCGACCTCTGCGGCCAGCGGGCCGGCGTTGATCCAGCCCGGCCGGCCAAGGCGGACGGTCCTGCCATCGAGCCGGCCTTCCAGACCGGCGCCGGGGACGGTGTCGACATCGGTGACGGCCGCCCGGTCCGTGGCCGCTGCGAGGATGGCGCGGGCGAGCGGGTGTTCGCTGCGGGATTCCAGACCGGCCGCAAGGGCCAGAACCTGTTCCTGGGTCGTGGTTCCGGTCGCCGCGACATCGATCACGGCAGGCTTGTTGCGGGTAAGCGTTCCGGTCTTGTCTAGTGCGATGGTGCGGATTTTGCCGAGGGTTTCCAGGGCGCCGCCGCCCTTGATCAGTACGCCGATGCGGCTGGCTGCACCCACGGACGCGACGACGGTGACGGGCACGGAGATGGCCAGTGCGCAGGGTGATGCGGCGACCAGGACGACGAGGGCGCGTTCAAACCACAACAACGGTTCCCCGACGATGAAGCCGAAGACGATGATCAGGGCCGCGGCGATCAGGATGCCCGGGACGAGCTTTTTGGCGATGGAGTCGGCCAGGCGCTGGCCCGGGCCCTTGCGGGACTGCTCGGCCTCCACGATGTGCACGATCCTGGCCAACGAGTTGTTCTCGGCAGTGCTGGTGACTTCAACCTCAAGCGGTCCGGTGCCGTTGATCGACCCCGCATAGACCTCGCTTCCCGGTCCGGCCTCGACGGGCACGGATTCACCGGTCAGCGCCGAAGCGTCCAGGGAGGTGCGGCCGGTGATGATCCG
Organism: Arthrobacter sp. NPDC080086; assembly: GCF_040702285.1. Classification (NCBI taxonomy): domain Bacteria; kingdom Bacillati; phylum Actinomycetota; class Actinomycetes; order Micrococcales; family Micrococcaceae; genus Arthrobacter; species Arthrobacter sp. NPDC080086. The sequence goes on along the minus strand of NZ_JBFBKP010000147.1, from coordinate 65 downwards.
ACCGTCAGTGGCCAGACGTTCCCCTGGCCGGACCACCATCCGGTCCCCCGGGATAAGTTCTGCCG
>NZ_JBFBKP010000146.1:0-4533 GCF_040702285.1 Arthrobacter sp. NPDC080086 | reverse complement strand
CGCCCAGGCCGCCGTCGCCGGTCCCGTGGAAGCCGCGGTCGCCGGTCCGCCGTCGGCCGCCCGCTCCGCGCTCCACCGCGAACTGCTCCGCTCGCCCAGCCCCGGCCTGGTCATCGCCGTCCAGGATGCCGAGCCGGGACCTGGCACCACGCCGGGCCCGGTCCCGCTGCTGCACGGCCGCGAGACCACGGGGGACCCGGTGGTGTACCTCTGCCGCGCCATGGTCTGCCACGCCCCGGCGGTGTCCGCCGCCCAGGTGCGGGAGCAACTGGCTAGCATGGCGGGATGACCCCAACCCCCGCTCAGCCAGGTCCCTTCGAGCTCGTCGTCTTCGACTGCGACGGCGTCCTGGTGGACTCCGAGGTAATCTCCGTCCACGTCGACCAGCGGGTCCTGGCGGACCTCGGCTGGGAACTGGAGCGGGAGGAAATCGTCGCCCGCTTCGTCGGCAAGAGCGAGGCCAACTTCGTCTCAAGCATCGAGAACCACCTCGGCATCGAACTGGCCGAAGGCTGGGACAGCGTCTACCAGCACTGGTACCGCGAGGCCTTCGAACGGGACCTCACCGCGGTGGACGGCATCGAGGAGGCCCTGGACCGGCTGGAGCTGCCGCACTGCGTGGCCTCCAGCGGCAGCCACGAGAAGATGCGGCGTACCCTGGGCCAAACCGGGCTGCTGCCGCGCTTCGCCGGCCGTATCTTCAGCGCCACCGAGGTCCGCAACGGCAAGCCGGCCCCGGACCTGTTCCTCCACGCGGCGAGGACCCTCGGCGTGGACCCGGCCCGCTGCGCCGTGGTCGAGGACAGCGCCTACGGGGTGCAGGCGGCCCGGGCCGCCGGCATGCACGCCTTCGCCTACGCCGGGGGAGTGACCCCCGCGGAGCGGCTGACCGGGCCCGGAACCACCGTGTTCGAGGACATGCGCCTGCTGCCGGAACTGATCGCCGCCGGCCGCCCCTGACAGGGGTTTGTCTATCTTGGGCTAGCCGCGGGCACGGTCCCGCGGCCCGTGGTTGCGGCGCGGAAATTCCCCACGTACGACGGCGGTGACCGGCGCGCCCGGGCCGCGAACCCGCCGTCGGGCTCCACACGTGGGGAGATTCGGCGGGCGGGCCAGGCTAGACCCGGTCAGCCCAGGACGGCCATCGCGATGGCGATGTAGTGCGCCGCGAAGGCGAAGACCGTGAAGGCGTGGAACAGCTCGTGGAAGCCGAAGTGGCTGTAGCTGAAGTTGGGCTTCTTCAAGGCGTAGAACACCGCGCCGGTGATGTAGAGGGCACCGCCCACGCAGATCAGGACGGCGGCGGGGATGCTGGCGGCGAAGAAGTCGGGCAGGTAGAACAGGGCCGCGCAACCCAAAGCGATGTAGATCGGCACGTAGAGCCAGCGCGGTGCGTGCGTCCAGAGCAGCCGGAACAGCACACCCAGCACCGCCCCGGTCCAGATCAGCCAGAGCAGGAACACTGCCTTGGGCCGGTCCAGGAGGGCCCATGCCAGAGGGGTGTAGCTGCCGGCGATGACCAGCATGATGTTGGTGTGGTCGAGACGCTTCAGCACGATCTTCACGCCCGGGGACCAGTTGCCGCGGTGGTAGACCGCGCTCACGCCGAACAGCAGCACCCCGGTGAAGGCGTAAACGGCGGAGGCGATCTTCAGTTCGGTTGTGGGGGCCAGCAGCACCAGGACCAGGCCGGCGGCGAACGCCAGCGGGGCGGTGACGGTGTGGATCCAGCCGCGCCACTTGGGCTTGATCATGAGCAGCTCGGCGATCCGGACGGCCGCCTCGTCGACGGCGCCGCCCTTGCCCCGCGAGGCGCCTGCTGGGGGTGCCGGCTCCGCGGCGCGGTCGCCGTGCGGAGACAGGCTCGGTCCGGGTTCCGCTGAGTTGCGTTCCATACGGCAATAATATTCGACGCGCGGATAAGTTACCGACGGGTAGCAAGTGGGCCGGGGTAAATCGCCCGGCCCGGGTGCGCGGCCCGGCCCGCGCGGCGGGTAGCCTAGGAATGCACTCCCGTCAGACCCAAGGAAGCCAGGTGAATCCCCGGATGGAACTGCCCGGATTCCTCTATGGCTTCTACGAGCGCGGCCTGCAGCGCTCTCTGGACCCGGAACGGATCCCCCGGCACATCGGCGTGATGGTCGACGGAAATCGCCGCTGGGCCCGGCAGTTCAACGCCCCCACCAGCCAGGGCCACCAGGCCGGCGCGGACAAGATCCACGAATTCCTCGGCTGGTGCCAGGAGCTCGGGGTCAAGGTGGTCACGCTCTACATGCTCTCCACGGACAACATGAACCGCTCCGGCGAAGAGCTCGAGCTGCTGATGGGCATCATCGCCAACACCCTGGACCGCCTGGACGAGGACGAGGACGTCTCGGTCCACGCCATGGGCGCCCCCGAACTGCTCCCGGACTACCTGGCCGAGCGGCTGAACAAACTCACCGCCCGCACCCCGGCGCACGAGAAGATTCACGTCAACGTCGCCGTCGGCTACGGCGGCCGGCGCGAGATCGTTGACGCCGTCCGCGAACTGCTGCACGACGCCGTCGCGCGCGGCGCCGACATCGGCAAGCTCGCCGACGAGCTCACTGTTGACGACATCTCCCGCTTCCTCTACACCCGGGGCCAGCCCGACCCTGACCTGGTCATCCGCACCTCCGGCGAGCAGCGGCTCTCCGGGTTCCTGATGTGGCAGAGCGCCTACAGCGAGTTCTACTTCTGCGAGGCCCTCTGGCCCGCCTTCCGCAAGGTCGACTTCCTGCGCGCCCTGCGCGACTACGCCGGCCGGCAGCGCCGCTTCGGGGCCTGAAGCGTTCACCCGCCCATCACCTGATGTCCGCAAGAATCGCCGAAAAATAATCCGGCAATCGACGCGCGGTGGACGTACGTTAATCCCATCAGCGGGCAAACCGCCGGCTGATCGGGGAGGCCAGTACATGGAGCGGACGTCCGCACCGGGTGTATGGGAGGCCGCGTCCGGCCTCAGGGCCGAACCGCCTCACCACTAACCTTTCCGGGCCTGGGGGCCCGGGGCTGGAGTCGATGTGGCTATTTCCGAAGCACTGCCCACCGTCAGTTCCACCGAGGGCACGCAAGCTACCTCTCGCACCACGCGAGCCAAATCCACCGCCGGTGCGGCCGCCCCGCAGGGGGATACCACCCGCAGCTACGTCATCGACACCTCCGTCCTGCTCTCGGACCCGCGAGCGTTGCTGCGCTTCGCCGAACACGAGGTGATCGTGCCCATCGTGGTGATCACGGAACTGGAAAGCAAACGGCACGACCCGGAACTGGGCTACTTCGCCCGCAAGGCACTCCGCCTCCTGGACGACCTACGGGTTGAGCACGGCGGCCTGGACCGCCCCATTCCGCTGGGGGCCGACGGCGGCACCCTGATGGTGGAGATGAACCACATCTCCGCCGAAGTGCTCCCCGCCGGCTTCCGCGGCGGAGACAACGACAGCCGGATACTGGCCGTCGCCAAGAACCTCTCCAACGAGGGCCGGGACGTCACCGTGGTGTCCAAGGACCTGCCGATGCGCGTCAAGGCCTCGGCCATGGGCCTGCTGGCCGACGAATACCGCAACGAGCTCGTCAAGGATTCCGGCTGGACCGGCCTGGCCGAGATCGACGCCGCCGAGGAGGACGTGGCCACCCTCTACGGCCACGAACCCGTCTTCATCCCCGCCGCCGGCGAACTGCCCGTCAACACCGGCCTGGTGCTGCTCTCCAGCCGCGGCTCGGCCCTGGGCCGGGTGGGCTCGGACAAGCAGGTCCGGCTGGTCAAGGGTGACCGGGACGTCTTCGGACTGCACGGCCGCTCCGCCGAGCAGCGGCTCGCGATCGACCTGCTGCTGGACCCCTCCGTCGGGATCGTCTCCCTCGGCGGCCGGGCCGGCACCGGCAAGTCCGCCCTCGCCCTCTGCGCCGGCCTCGAGGCCGTCCTGGAGCGCCGGGAACACCGCAAGGTGATCGTGTTCCGGCCGCTCTACGCCGTCGGCGGCCAGGAACTGGGCTACCTGCCCGGCTCAGAGGCGGAGAAAATGAACCCGTGGGCGCAGGCGATCTTCGACACCCTCGGCGCGCTGGTCAGCCAGGAGGTGGTCGAAGAGGTGATGGACCGCGGCATGCTCGAGGTCATGCCGCTGACCCACATCCGCGGCCGCTCCCTGCACGACGCCTTCGTGATCGTAGACGAGGCACAGTCCCTTGAGAAGAACGTCCTGCTCACGGTCATGAGCCGGATCGGCCAGAACTCCAAGATCGTCCTCACCCACGACGTCGCCCAGCGCGACAACCTCCGCGTCGGCCGGCACGACGGCGTCGCCGCCGTCGTCGAAACCCTCAAGGGCCACCCGCTCTTCGGCCACATCACCCTCACCCGCTCCGAGCGCTCGCCGATCGCCGCCCTCGTAACGGACCTGCTCGAGGGGGCTGAGATCTAGGCGCACCTGTCGAAGGGGCCGTGGCTCGGTTCGCCGGGCCACGGCCCCTTCGTTTGTCGGCGTGGCCGGGTTCGCCGGGCCACGGCCC
>NZ_JBFBKP010000145.1:0-4611 GCF_040702285.1 Arthrobacter sp. NPDC080086 | reverse complement strand
CGACGCCGGCCCGCCCCAGGAGGGGCGGGCCGGCGTCGTCTGTTGGTGGCTAGCCGACGTACGGCTTCGCGGAGAGGATCTCCACGGTGATGTCCTTGCCGTTCGGGGCGGTGTAACTGAGCTTGTCGCCCTCCTTGTGGCCGACGATGGCCGAGCCCAGCGGGGACTTCTCGCTGAAGACATCCAGGTCCGAGTCGCCGGCGATCTCGCGGGAGCCCAGCAGGAAGGTTTCCTCGTCGCCAGCGATCTTCGCGACGACGATCATGCCCGGTTCGACGATTCCGTCGTCGGCGGGAGCCTCGCCCACGTGGGCGTCGCGCAGCAGGACGGTCAGCTGGCGGATGCGGGCCTCGATCTTGCCCTGCTCCTCCTTGGCGGCGTGGTATCCACCGTTCTCCTTGAGGTCGCCCTCCTGGCGGGCGGCTTCGATCTTCTGAACGATTTCCGCCCGGCCGGCGCCGGAGAGGTGGTCCAGCTCTGCCTTCAGGCGGTCAAAAGCTTCCTGGGTAAGCCAAGCTGCAGTTGCGCTGTTGGTGGTCGACACGGACTTCTCCTTTGGTGGATAAACAAGCTGGTCAAACAAAACGGGTCAAACGAACTGGTCAAACAAGCAAAGACCCCGCCACGGTGGCCACTTATGGAACTCAGCAACCAGCTCAGCGGGGTTAAGGTATTGGTCCATTGTAGTCAATGCTGTGGATAAACCAAAGAACCTGAGCGGCGCAGGTCACACCGTGTTACGCGTTGCGTCACACGCGTGGGGCGGTCGTTACTTGTTGGCGGGAGGCAGCCAGCAGTTGTCGACGACGGCGGAGACCGCCTGAGATTCGGTCCGCAGCGTCACGCGCTGGGCGGTGGTGTGGCCGCCGTCGGTCCCGGCCGAGGCGTCGTTCGGGCCGATGGTGACGACCTTCCAGCCGACCACCGCGAACTTCGAATCAAGGGCCTTCACGGCGCAGGCGGCGGTGCTGTCCGGGTTCTTCGTGACCTGGAAGTCCAGCTGGGCGAGGGTGGCGTCCGGGGTGCTGTAGCCGATGTCCTTGAAGCTGACGGACCCGGTGGCTGCGGAGGTTGCCACCCAGGCGAGGAAGGCCACCGCGACGGCCAGGGCCGCGATCAGGAGGTTGCGCCTGCGCTTGCGTCCGTCGGTGGTCCCGGCGGTGCTTCCGGCCTTGCCGAAGCTGCCGCCCATGGCGCGCTTTTGACCGCCGTAGCGATTGGCTAGGCTGGTGGGTGCCGGCGCGGGTGCTGCAGGCTGCTCCTCGGAAGTCACCAGTCCAGTTTAGTGTGGATCGGTCAGCCCGAAATCACCCGGCTCGAACCACCCAGAGAAGAAAGAGGAGCCGTCCGACGATGACAGCGTCCCCCAGCCCGTCCGCCCCGCTTCGGCTCCTCGCCGTCCACGCCCACCCCGACGACGAATCCAGCAAGGGCGCGGCGACCATGGCCATGTACGCCGCGGCCGGCGTCGACGTCCTGGTGGCCACTTGCACCGATGGCTCCCGCGGCGACATCCAGAACCCGCAGATGGAGTCCGCGCCGCACCCCAAGCGGGACATGGCCGGCGCCCGCCGGCTGGAGATGGCTAACGCGGCCAAGGTGCTGGGCATCCGGCAGCGCTGGCTGGGCTTCGTGGACTCCGGCCTGCCCGAGGGCGACCCGCTGCCGCCGCTGCCGGCCGGATCCTTCGCGACGCTGCCGCTGGAGCGCGCCGCCGCGCCGTTGGTCCGCTTGGTCCGGTCCTTCAAGCCGCACGTGATCCTCAGCTACGACGAGAACGGCGGCTACCCGCACCCGGACCACATCATGGCCCACCGCGTCGCCGTCGAGGCCTTCGAGGCCGCGGGCAACCCGGACCGCTACCCGGGCACCGGGGAGGCCTGGACCCCCAGCAAGCTCTACTACGACCGTGCCTTCAGCCCGGAACGGTTCAAAGCCCTGCACTACGCCCTGGAGGAGGCCGGCCTGCAGTCGCCGTACGCCGAGCGGATCGCCGCCTGGCTTGAGGCCGACGCCGAGGGCCACACCCCGCCGGCGCCCACCCACGAAACCACCACCCAGATCCAGTGCGGGGACTACTTCGAAGCCCGGGACAACGCCCTGCGCGCGCACCGGACGCAGATCGACCCGGAAGGGTTCTTCTTCGCCGTCTCCCCGGCGATGCAGCGGCAGACCTGGCCGTGGGAGGACTACTCGCTGATCACCTCCCGGGTCCCCGCCGAACTGCCGGAAACGGACTTCTTCGCCGGGCTAAGATAGACCCAGCAGAGACTTCTATGCCGCGTAGAAAAGCGGCGTCGGAGCCCTGACCCCCAGTTCCTCACAGAAGGTTTACCCGTGCACTCCTTGTTCATTGCCCTGGCCACCGCCCCGGCGCCTTCCCCGACGCCGTCACTGCGCCCCGGGCTCGACCAGGACCAGGTCAGCCCGGGCCTGCTGGGATTCGTGCTCACCGCCTTCATCGTCATCCTCAGCGCCCTGCTGATCGTGGACATGGTGCGCCGGATCCGGCGGGTCCGCTACCGGGCCCAGGTGGAGGAAGAACGCGCCGCGGCCGAGGGCGGAGCTGACACGGGAGCCGACGTTACTCCCGGCGCCGGGACCCTCGACGGCGGCAGGGACGGATCCGGACCGGCCCGCCCGGAGGCCAACGGTGACGCGGGACCCGGAAGCCGCTGACACCCCCTCGGCGGGGGAGCCACCGGTGACGGGCAACGCCATGGCCGGCGAGCCCTCCGCCTACCTGCGCCAGCACTCCGGCAACCCGGTGCACTGGCAACCCTTCGGCGACGCGGCCTTCGCCGCCGCCGCGGACCGGGACGTGCCGGTCTTCCTCTCCATCGGCTACGCGGCCTGCCACTGGTGCCACGTCATGGCCGGGGAGTCCTTCGAGGACCCGGAGACCGCCCGGTACCTGAACGAGCACTTCGTCTCCGTCAAGGTGGACCGGGAGGAACGCCCCGACGTCGACGCCACCTACATGGCCGCCACCCAGGCGCTCACCGGCGAGGGCGGCTGGCCGATGTCCGTGTTCCTGCTCCCCGACGGCCGGGCCTTCCACGCCGGAACCTACTTCCCGCCCCGGCCGATGCCGGGCCGGCCCTCCTTCCGCCAGGTGCTGGAAGCGGTGCACGTGGCCTGGGCGGAGCGCCGGGAGGCCGTGGAAGCCAACGCCGCGGCGCTGGCCCGCGGGCTGGCGGACCTGCACGCCCGCTCCGCCGTGCGCCTGCAGCCCCCCGGCAGTGGCAGCGACGCGGCAGATGCCGGGCCGGGCACCCCGGACCCGGAGGTGCTCGCCGACGCTGTCCGCGCGCTGGCGGCGGCCGAGGACGCCGGGGGTGGCTTCGGCGCCGCCCCCAAATTCCCGCCGTCGGCCGTCCTGGAGTTCCTGATCCGGCACGCCGCGGTCCCGTCCGCGACAGCAGAAACGGCCCGCGGGATCGCCGGCCGCACCCTGGCCGCCATGGCCCGCTCCGCGCTCTACGACCAGCTCGACGGAGGGTTCGCCCGGTATTCGGTCACCCGGGACTGGTCCCTCCCGCACTTCGAGAAGATGCTCTACGACAATGCCCTGCTGCTGCGGGCCTGCGCGCACTGGGTCCGGTTGGGCGGCTCCGACGAGTACCCCGCCGCGGAGGCCGCGGAGACCGCGGCCGGAACCGCGGACTGGATGCTGGCGGCCCTGGGCCTGACCGACTCCGCCGGCGAACTGGCGGCCCTCGCCTCGTCCCTGGACGCGGACACTGTGGTGGACGACGTCCATCAAGAGGGCGCAACCTACCTTTGGACCGCCGCGGAACTCGCCGATGTCCTGGGCCGGGACGACGGGGCCGCCGTCGCCCGGCTCATGCACGTCGGCCCGTCCGGGGTTCCGCTGCACCCCGGCGGCGCCGCCGCTGCCGGCCTCACCGTGGAGGACCGCCGGCTCTGGCAGCGGGTGCGCCCGGCGCTGCGTGCGGCACGATCGGCGCGGCCGCAGCCGGCCCGGGACGAGAAGGTGGTGGCCGGCTGGAACGGCCTGGCCCTCGGCGCCCTTGCCGACGCCGCCGCCGTGCTGGACGGAACCGAACTGGGAACCGAACTGAACCGGGCAGAGCTCCTGGCCGCCGGCGAGCGGATCGCGGAGTATCTGGAACGGGTGCACTGGACGCCGGGGACGGACGGCGAGCCGGGGTTGCTGGTCCGGGTCTCTCACGACGAGCGGGCCCGCGGCATTGGCGGCCTGCTGGAGGACTACGCGTTCTGCAGCGAGGGCCTCTTCGCGCTCTACGCCGCAACGGGACAGACCCGCTGGTACGCCCTGGCCGAGGGGATCCTCTTGGCCGCCTGCGAACGCTTTGCCGCCGGCGGAACCCTGCGCGACGCCGCCGGGGAATCCGCCCAGGTAGGCAACGCCCAGGGTGGCGGCGCCGGGGCTGACCCGTTCGACGACGCCACCCCCAGCGGCGCGGCGGCTTTCGCCGGTGCGCTGCTCAGCTACGCCGCCCTCACCGGCTCCACCGGGCACCGCAGCCTCGCCGAACAAATCCTGGCCCTCCTGCCCCCGCTGGCCCGGCAGGCGCCCCGGGCCGCCGGCGGCCTGCTCGCCGCCGCCCAGGCCGCCGTCGCCGG
>NZ_JBFBKP010000144.1:0-4916 GCF_040702285.1 Arthrobacter sp. NPDC080086 | reverse complement strand
CCAGCACCCGCGGAGCGCTGATCCCGGCGAGCGCGCCGGCGAGCGACCGCGGGGCGGCAACGTCGGCGACGGCGGGCAGCACCGCGCCGGGCGGGGCGGCAACGTCGGCGACGGCGGGCGCCACTGCACCGGACGGGAAGACGCCGGCCCGGCGCCACACGGTGACCGGCGCCCCGGTCTGTTCCTCGAGAATCCTGCGGAGCGGTTCGGGGTCCGCGGCGGTGACCAGGATGATCCTCCCGATGCGGAGACGGGCCGCTGGTGCCTCGGAGTCCTTGAGGGTCCTGTCCTGCCGCCAGACGGAGAAGTGGTAGCCGGAGGCCAGCCCCGCTGCCACCAGCCAGCCCAGCGGGGCGCGGATCCTGTCCACCACACTGCCGCCGGTGATGTCCGCGAGCGCCAGTTCGAAGAGCCGGTAGCCGATCACCAGCAGGGCCGCCAGCGCCACCGCCGCACTGAGCCCGAAGACGGTCACCAGGTAGACCCGCCGGCCAGGCGTCACGCCCTGCGTTTCGTGTTGCTCCCGGGGCCGCCAGGTAAGCCACCAGACCAGGCCGCCCACGAAGAGCGAACTGATCCCGCCCAGCAGCAGGGTCAGGGCACTCCCGCCGCCGGGTCCCTCGCCCGGTGGCGTCTCCGCCAACGGGGACACGGCCAGGGAGAGCGCGGCGTTGAGCACCACGCCGATCCCCGATGCGGCGGCCGCCAGCGCCACCCCCGAGGTGATCAGGGTCCCGGCCTGCCTGACCCGAAGCGAACGGCCGCGTGCCGCCGCCCGGTGGTACCGCCAGACAAGGGCGCCGACGGCGGTGGCGGCGAGCGCTGCGCCGAGGGGAGACAGCAGGCCGGTCAGCGTCTCGGTCCGGTCGAACGCGAGCCGCAGCAGCACCAACAGCACCGTCCCGGCACCCCCGAGCGCCAGCAGTCCGGCGGCGAGGACGCCCGCCAGCAGCAGGGCCACGTCGGCGAAGCCGCCCCTGAGCCTTCGGGCCCCGCCGCGGAACCAGTGCCACCACCACACCAGCGCTCCCCCGGCGGCCCACACCGTGTTCCCCAGGACGGCCCGCCACCACGGGTCCGCGGCGCCGGTCAGTTCCATCGAGCCGCGCAGGGCGACGTCGAACAGCCCGGAGAGGGCCGCCACCGCCGCGCCCGCCCCGATCGCCAGCCCCGCCGTCGTTCCGATGACCCCCGGTACCTGCGCGAGCGCCAGGGGCCCCTTGGCCGGGTGCCGCCACATCCACCGGTGCCACACCCACACCAGGAACCAGGTGACCCCCACCGCGAGCGGCGGACGCCACTGCGGCTGGGGCTCCGTGACCAGCGACGACGCCGCGGCCAGGAGGGAGGTGGTGGAGATCAGCAGCGACAGCGTATAGAGGGCGCTGACATAGAGACCCCACGACGGCGCCGCACGTTCGGTCTCCGCACCCAGGCGGCGCCACACCAGCCACCAGAGCAACGCAGCCAGCGGCCCGCCCACGAGTGCGAACGCCAGGGACAGCGCCAGCCCGGCGATCCCTTCACCGGCCAGGAGCTGCCCGGCGGTCAGTGCGCGTTCCAGCAGGCCGGCGGCCCCGTTGGCGGCGATCACCACCAGGGCCGCCAGCAGGACGTACACCACCAGCCGGCGGACCTTGGCCTGGGCGGTACTTCCGGCGGGAAGCCGGACCGGCGTTGTGGTCATTTGACCGGTGTCCCGCCGGTGCAGGCCTGCAGGCTGTAAGGAAGGTCGTCGATGAACCAGCCAGTGCCGGAGCGCACCAGCACGAATACCCCGTCCTCGGTGAATTCGGAGGGACCGAAGGGGCCTTCCCCGGCGGGGTGGACGATGGAGACCCGCACGGTGGCGGTAGGCCCCCGTTCCGTGGAGCCCACCAGCACCACCCGGGCCGCCTGAACCGTCCCGAAGTAGCCCGTGCACCGGGACTTGGCGTTCCCGGTCAAGTAGCCCTGCGCCGCCGTCAGGTCGCCCTCCACCACGGCCTTGCTGTATTGCTGGACCACGCCGGAGGGAGTGCCCGGGTCCAGCGGACGCGGCTGTCCGCGCAGCAGCACGGCCCCCAGGGCCGCGACGATCAGCAGCACGATGGCCGCGGCGATGCCCACGAGGACCCGGTCCGGCTTCGGCTGGCTCATGCCGACAGTATGCGAGGACCACCCGCACCGGTCATGGTGTCTTTGGACCCTTTCAGCCCGGCCGGTCCGCCGCGAGTCTGGGACAACACGCCTTCTGCAGATGGTGGGACCGATGGGGACCTTTACCGCCGCCAGGTTTGCCGCGTTCCTGGCACTCGCCGCGGCCCTCGCCTTGGCGCTCGTTCAGGGACCCGCCGTGACCGGAGCAGTCGTCGCGGCACCGGCTGCGGCGATCGTCACGGGCACCACCACCGCCGCCGGCCCCACGGGAGAAGTCCGCACAGACCTAGTCCGCGCCGGCACCACGCCCACAGACGTCGTCGTCGTAGACCGGGCGGGCGTCCTGGACCTCGCCACGCTCCTGCCGGCGGTCCGGCGGATCGAGTTCTACCAGCCCACCAAGGTCGCGGTCTACACGTACAACGGCACGGCCTCGGACAACCTGAATGAGGAGGTGTTGCGCTACGCCCGGGCGGAGCACCCGGACTGGATCAGCCCCGACGGTCAGAAGTGGGCGGACGGGCTTTTCATTTTCGCGCTCGACCCGGTGGGCCGCCACGTCGGCACCTACATGGGTGAGGACCGGAAGGTCTCCCCCGGGGCACGGACGGACATCCAGGACGCGTCCAAGGACCTGCTCCGCGACGCGCAGTGGACGGACGGGACCATCGCCGGCATCCGCCGCGGCGCGGAACTGATCAACCAGCCCTGGTACCGCAGCGCCGCGTTCCTCATCTCCCTGTGGATCGGCGCGGGACTCGCCGCCGCCGCAGCCGCCGCCTGGCTCCTGGTCCGCTGGCGCACCCGGGTGGGGTGCCGCCGGGAGACCGCAAAGGGAGATGCCGCCTACGCCCGGGTGAGCATGGACCTGCCGGTCACCGAACTCAATGCCGGCACCATCCCCGCCGCCTCCCGCTACGGCGGCACGGTCCTGGAAAAGCACCGCAGTTTCCTCGGCCGGTACGACGCCGCGACGGCGCTCTCCAACCGGGTCCACGCCCTCACCCGACGGCAGCAAGGGAAACGCTCGTCCCTGGCGCTGGCCCGGCAGTTCGCGGACGCCGCCGCGGAACTGGACGCCCTGGATGACGTCATCTCCGACGCGAACGCGCTGCTGAACCGGAGCCCGCTCTGGCCCACCGCATGGGACCGCCAACTCGCTCCCTTTCGGCGGGACCTGGCCGGCATCGAGGACCTCCTCCGCAAGAGCCACGGCGCGGGCGACTCGGCGACCGCCGCCGCGCTGCGGTCCTTCCGCGACCGCAGCCAGGGCGACATGGAGGGCTGGACCGCGGACCTCGCGGGCGGCACCCTCGGCCCGGAGGATGCGCTGGACCGGCTCCGGGACGCCCGCACGGAACTGACCGAACTGCTGAACCGGCACGCGGAGACCGTGATCGAGGGTTTCGCCCGCACCGAACGGGAGGCGCGGCTGATGCGCCGGGAGATGGAAGAGGCCCGGTCCGGCACGGGCGGCAGGAAGCGGCCCGGCTACGAGCCCAGCATCCTTGGCACGGTCTACCCGTCCACCTATTTCTTCTCCGTTCCCGCGTTCTCCTCCGGCTTCACCACCGGGGTGACCAGCATCAATTCGGCCCGGGGCGGCACCACGGGGTACGGAGTCAGCGGGGGCAGCTTTTCCGGCTCCGGAAGCTCCTCCAGCTTCTAGGAAAACCGTATCGACAACCCCTGCGCAAGCGAGGATCGTAGGCCTTGTCCGTAGTTACCATTCCCTAAGGAAAGAGGCAGAGCGATGCCTGCTGTCGCTGTTTCCCAGTTGCAGGTGAAGTCCCATGACATGCCGGACGAAAAACGCCGCCCGGACAAGACCGAGGTGGATATCGTCACCCTCGACGACTACACAATCGGCCGTTTCACGTTCCAGCCGGGCTGGCGCTGGTCCGACTGCATCAAACCGGTGGTCCACACCGAAATGTGCCAGCTAAGCCACGTCGGCTTCTGTGTTTCCGGCAGACTCACCGTCGAGACCACCGACGGCAACCGGGCGGAAATCGCAGGCGGCCACTCCTACACCATCCCGCCGGGGCACGACGCGTGGGTCGAGGGCGGGGATCCGTTCGTGGGGATCGAATTCGTCAGCGCCGCGGGCTACGCGAAGCCCGGCGGATAGGGCGGATCCTTGCGGAAGATCATCCTGTCCTTCCAGGTCTCCCTCGACGGCTTCATGGAGGGCCCGCACGCGGACCTCAGCTGGCACCGGGTTGATGCCGAACTGCACGAGCACTTCAACGACCAGTTGCGCACCATGGGCGCCTTCCTCGACGGCCGGGTCACCTACGAGCTGATGGCCGGGTTCTGGCCCACGGCGGACCAGGACCCGGACTGCCCGCCCGCCGTCGCGGACTTCGCCGCCATCTGGCGGGAGATGCCCAAGTACGTCTACTCCCGCACCCTGCCGGAGGCCGGCTGGAACACCACGGTGGTGCGCGACGTCGACGCCGGGCAGGTGCGGGCGCTCAAGGCAGCCCCCGGCGGCGACCTGGCACTGGGCGGGGCGGAGCTGGCCGATTCCTTCCGCCGGCTCGAGCTGATCGACGAGTACTGGATCTACGTCCACCCGGTGCTGGTGGGCCGCGGAACGCCGCTGTTCAAGGCCGCCGCCGCGCCAACCGACCTGACGCTGCTGGAGACCCGGACGTTCCGCAACGGCGTGGCACTGCTGCGGTACGCGGCGAATCCCGACGCGGCGGACCAGAGCGCAGACCACGCGATCTCAGACAACGAAACCGGCGCCCGGCAGCCGTGAGGGCTGCCGG
>NZ_JBFBKP010000143.1:0-5087 GCF_040702285.1 Arthrobacter sp. NPDC080086 | reverse complement strand
CGACGCGGTCCGGGCCGCCGACGTGCGCGCCGCCGCCGCCGGCGTCGGCATCGACCTGCAGTTCCGGCCCCTCGTGGAGGCGGCCCGTGAACTCCCCGGCTACGACGTCGTCGTCTCCACCCTGCCGCCTCGCGCCGCGGACGGAACCGGAGCGGACCTCGCCGCCGCCGGCGCCGCGACGCCTGGCATCCTGCTCGATGCCGCGTACGACCCGTGGCCCAGCCGGATCGCCGCGGCGTGGACCGCGGGCGGCGGAACCGTGGTCCCCGGCCTGGAAATGCTGCTCTACCAGGCGATCGAACAGGTCCGGCTTTTCGCAGCCGTCGACGGGCCGATGCCCGCCGAAGTCATAGATGTGATGTGTGACGCAGTAGGGGCACCTCGACGGGTGTTCTGAGTGCCGCACATGGCAGGATGGAAGCTATGTTGCGTTGGTTGACCGCCGGTGAATCCCATGGCCCGGCACTGGTCGGAATTATTGAAGGCGTCCCCGCCGGCGTCGAACTCAGCAGTCCCCGGATCGTCGAGGCGCTTGCCCGGCGCCGGCTCGGCTACGGCCGCGGCGCCCGAATGAAGTTCGAACAGGACGAGGTCAGCATCCTTGGCGGTGTCCGCCACGGCCTGACCCAGGGCGGCCCCATCGCCATCCAGGTGGGCAACACCGAATGGCCCAAGTGGGAACAGATCATGTCCGCGGACCCGGTGGACCCGGAGACCCTCGCGGACCAGGCCCGCAACGCCCCGCTGACCCGGCCCCGCCCCGGCCACGCCGACTTCACCGGGATGCAGAAGTACGGCTTCGACGAGGCCCGCCCCGTCCTGGAGCGCGCCAGCGCCCGCGAGACCGCCACCCGCGTGGCCCTCGGCTCGGTGGCCGCCGCCTACCTCTCCCAGCTCGGCATCGAACTGGTCTCCCACACCGTCTCCATCGCCACCGTCTCCGTCCCTGAGGGCAAGCCCCTGCCGGTTCCCTCGGACGTGCTGGCCCTCGACTCGGATCCGTTGCGCTGCTTCGACCGCGAAACCTCCCACGCCATGGTCGCCGAGGTCGACGCCGCCCACAAGGAGGGCGAAACCCTCGGCGGCGTCGTCGAGGTCCTCGCCTACGGCCTGCCGCCGGGACTCGGCAGCTACGTCCACTGGGACCGCCGGCTGGACTCCCGCCTCGCCGCCGCCCTGATGGGCATCCAGGCGATCAAGGGCGTCGAGGTCGGCGACGGCTTCCTCACCGCCTCGCGGCGCGGCTCGGCCGCCCACGACGAGATCGTCAAGGACTCCGAGGGCCGGATCATCCGCACCTCCAACCGCGCCGGCGGGATCGAGGGCGGCATGAGCATCGGCGACGTGCTGCGCGTGCGCGCCGCCATGAAGCCGATCGCCACCGTGCCCCGGGCCCTCAAGACGGTCGACGTCGCCACGGGCGAGGCCGCCAAGGCCCACCACCAGCGCTCGGACGTCTGTGCGGTCCCGGCCGCCGGCGTCGTCGCCGAGGCCATGGTGGCACTGGTCCTGGCCGAGGCCGTGGCCGAAAAGTTCGGCGGTGACTCGGTTGCCGAGACCGCCCGCAACCTCAAGGGCTACCTGGACAACATCCCGGCGTCCCTGGACTCGATCGGCCACTAGTGCCTGCCAGTGAAACGCCGCGCCGGCAGGCCGGCAGCCGGGCCCCGATCGTCCTGATCGGGCCGATGGCCGTCGGCAAGTCTGCGATCGGCCAGCAGTTGGCGCAGCACCTCGGCGCCCGGTTCATCGACACCGACGCCGAGGTGGTCAGCCAGCACGGCGCCATCGCGGACATCTTCGCCAGCCGGGGCGAGTGTGCCTTCCGCGAGATGGAGGCCCGGGCCGTGTCCCGCGCCGTGGAAGACGCCGCCGAATTGCCGACCGTCATCTCCCTCGGCGGCGGCGCCGTCCTGGACTCGGGCACCCAGCAGCTGCTCGCCGGCTGCACCGTGGTCTATCTCGAATGCGACGCCGGCACGGTGGCGGACCGGATCGCCCGGAACTCCGGCCGGCCGCTGTTGGCAGGGGACGCCATGGAACGGTGGCGGACCCTCTTTGCCACCCGCCAACCGGTCTACGAACGCCTCGCCGACATCGTCCTGGACGTCCGTCACGGCAGCGTCGCGGACCTGGCACACCGACTTGAAGATGCGCTCCGGCGCCCCGCCGGCACCGCCGCGGCGGCCCCGGCGGCAACAAAGAAAGTGGAACTGTGAGCAACGAATCAACCACCATCCCCGTCACCGGCCAGTCGGCGTCGGAGAACTACGACGTCGTCGTCGGCCGCGGCCTGCTCGCCGGCCTCCCGGCGCTGCTGGGGGAGCGGGTCAAGCGCGTCCTGGTCATCCACCCGCGCGCCCTGCGGCTCACCGGCGACGCCGTCCGCGAGGAACTCGGCACCGCCGGCTTCACCGCCCTGACCGCGGAAATCCCCGACGCCGAAGAAGGCAAGCACATCGAGGTCGCCTCCTTCTGCTGGCAGGTGCTCGGCCAGAACGATTTCACCCGCTCCGACGCGATCGTCGCCGTCGGCGGGGGAGCGGTGACCGACCTCGCGGGCTTCGTCGCCGCCACGTGGCTGCGCGGCATCAAGGTGGTCCACATGCCCACCAGCCTGCTCGGCATGGTGGATGCCGCCGTCGGCGGGAAGACCGGGATCAACACCGCCGAGGGCAAGAACCTGGTGGGCGCGTTCCACCCGCCCGCCGGCGTCCTGGCCGACCTGGACACCCTGGACACGCTGCCGAAAAACGAGATCATCTCCGGCCTCGCCGAGGTCATCAAGTGCGGCTTCATCGCCGACCCGGCCATCCTCGACCTGATCGAGAAGGACCCCGTGGGCGCCACCGACCCACGCTCGGAGGTCCTGCGGGAACTGATCGAACGCGCCATCACGGTCAAGGCCCGCGTCGTCTCCGAGGACCTCAAGGAAACCGGACAGCGCGAAATCCTGAACTACGGCCACACCCTGGGCCACGCGATCGAACTCGCCGAGCGCTACTCCTGGCGGCACGGCGCCGCCGTGTCCGTCGGCATGATGTTCGCCGCGGAACTGGCCCGCAGCGTGGGCCGGCTCAGCGACGCCGACTTCGACCGGCACCGGGCCATCCTGGAAAGCCTCGGCCTGCCCACCACCTACCGCCGCGACCGCTGGCAGGCACTGCTCGACGGTATGCGCCGGGACAAGAAGTCCCGCGGCGACCTGCTGCGATTCGTGGTGCTCGACGGCGTCGGCCGTCCGGGAATCCTCGATGTCCCGGACACCTCGCTGCTTTTCGCCGCCTACCAGGAGATTGCCTCCTGATGATCAGCGACAACGGCGGCACCAGCGAGTGGCCGGACGCCGGGTTCCCCGGCATCCGGATCAACCCGCGCACGCTCATGCCGGAACTGGTCAACGAGGAGGCCTGCGCCGACGCCCTCGCCGCGTCGCAGGACCCCACCGACCTGATCTTCGTCCGGCTCGTCGAGGGCCACCCCGGGGAGGCGGCCGAGCTGCTCGCCGAGGCCCGGTACAAGGACCCCGATTCCTTCCGGCTCCGGATGTTCGAGGCGGAGGTGCTGCGCGTCTCGCACCGCTCCGACCGCGCCGTCGAACTCTACCGGCAGCTGCTGGCCGAGGCGCAAGGCACCCCCGAGGAGGCCTCCGTCCGGCAGCACCTGGGCCGCTCCTATTTCGCGGCCGGCAACACCGCTGCGGCCGTCGAGTCCTTCGCCAAGGCCCTGGACCTCCGGGTGGCCGGCGCCGCCGACGCGGCCCTGATCTACTCCTCAACCGTGGCCCTGCAGCGCGCCCGGGACGTGCTGGACCTGGCCTCCTGAGGGACCCCGTCCGGCACTGCATCCGTAAAGCCGGTAGAATGGATCTTGGATTTTTGAAAAACACGCGCGGAGCCGCCCATTGGGCGCGCCCGCATGGCATACACGGCTGGCGGCTTAGACCGGCCATTGACGAAACCTGAGGATACTGTGGCAACGACCAACGACATCAAGAACGGAACCGTGCTGAAGCTGGAAGGCCAGCTCTGGAACATCATCGAATTCCAGCACGTCAAGCCCGGCAAGGGCGGCGCCTTCGTCCGCACCAAGATGCGTAACGTCATGTCCGGCAAGGTTGTCGACAAGACCTTCAACGCCGGCCTCAAGATCGAGACCGCCACCGTGGACCGCCGCGACTACCAGTACCTGTACCAGGACGGCGCCGACTTCGTCTTCATGGACACCTCGGACTTCGACCAGCTGACCGTGCCGGCCGCCACCGTCGGCGACGCCACCAACTTCATGCTCGAGAACCAGATGGTCAACATCGCCATCCACGAGGGCAACCCGCTCTACATCGAACTGCCGCCGAGCGTCGTGCTGGAAATCACCTACACCGAGCCGGGCCTGCAGGGCGACCGCTCCTCCGCCGGCACCAAGCCCGCCACCCTGGAAACCGGCTATGAGATCCAGGTGCCGCTGTTCGTCGAGAACAACACCAAAATTAAGGTCGACACCCGCGACGGCAGCTACCTTGGCCGGGTCAACGACTAGTGAGCGCCCGCGGTAAGGCCCGCAGCAGGGCCCTGGATGTTCTTTTCGAGGCGGAACAGCGTTCCGTCTCCGCATTCGATGTGCTGCGCTCCCGTCGTGAACAGACGGATCAGGTCATCAACCCCTACACCCTGGAGATCGTCGAGGGCGTGGTCTCACACCAGGCCGCCATCGACGAGTTCCTGGAAACCTACTCGCAGGGCTGGTCGCTGGAACGGATGCCGTCCGTAGACCGCATCATCCTGCGCGTGGGCACCTGGGAACTGCTCTACAACGACGACGTCCCCGACGGCGTCGCGGTGAGCGAGGCGGTGGCGCTGGCCAAGACGCTCTCGACGGACGAGTCCCCGTCCTTCATCAACGGCCTGCTGGGCCGGCTGCAGCAGCTGAAGCCGTCGCTGCTGGCCTGATCCGGCCGGCACCGAAGCGCCCCCATGACGGGGGACTCTGCGGCGAAAAACTCCGGGCCGGGGGCCGCCCAAACGGCCGGGGGCCGGCCCTTGGGGGGGGTGTGGGTGTTTTGGCCCCGGTGTTTAAAAACCCGGACCCCC
>NZ_JBFBKP010000142.1:0-5211 GCF_040702285.1 Arthrobacter sp. NPDC080086 | reverse complement strand
CCTCGCCCGGACCTTCCAACACCCGGCCCTGCTGCTGAACGCCACCGTGCTGGAGAACGTCCTCCTCGGCGGACACCTCCGCCTCCCCGGCGGCCCCGCCTCCTGGGCGCTCCGGCTGCCGCGGACCGCCCGGGCCGAACGCTCCATCCGCGCCGAGGCCCGCGGGCTGCTCGAGCGCGCCGGACTCGGCTGGGCGGCCGACGTCCCGGCCAACGAACTCTCCCACGGCCTGCACAAGGGGATCGAACTCTGGCGTGCGCTGCTCTCCGGACCCTCGCTGCTGCTGCTGGACGAACCGGCCGCCGGCCTCTCCCACGCCGAGGTGGAGGAGCTGATCGCCACCGTCCGGCGGATCCGCGCCGAACAGGACATTACGATCATCGTCGTCGAGCACCACATGGGCCTCATCTCGGCGCTCACGGACCAGGTGGTGGTGCTGGACCACGGCCGGAAGCTCATGGCCGGAACCGCGGCGGAGGCGCAGGCCGACCCGCGGGTGATCGAGGCCTACCTGGGGAAGGACGCCGCGGATGACGCTGCTTGAGCTGGTGGACGTGACCGCCTCCTACGGGCCGATCCAGGTGATCGACGGCGTCTCGCTCAGCGTGCCCGAGGGGGGCGCCGTCGGGATCCTCGGCGCCAACGGCGCGGGCAAGACCACCACCCTGCGGGCCATCAGCGGCACCGTCCGTGCCGGCGGGACCATCCGGTTCGCGGGCCGCGACATCCGCGGGCTGCGGCCTGACCAGGTCGCGGCGCTGGGCATCGCGCACGTGCCCGAGGGCCGCGGAACGCTGGGGCAGCTGAGCGTGCGGGAAAACCTGATGGTGGGCGCGTACCTGCGGAAGGGACGCCAGGCGATCGCCGCCGACGTCGACTACTGCCTGGACCTGTTCCCGCAACTGCGCGACCGGATCGGCTCCCGGGCGGCCGCCCTCTCCGGCGGCGAACAGCAGATGCTCGCCGTCGGCCGGGCGTTCATGGCCCGGCCGCGGCTGCTGCTGCTGGACGAGGCCTCGCTGGGACTCGCGCCGGGCACCGCCAAGACCGTCTACGAGGCGATCCGCAGGCTCCGGCTGGAGTCCGGGATCGCCATGGTGGTGGTGGAACAAAACGCCAACCTCGCCTTCTCCCTGGTGGACACGGCAACCGTGCTGGAAACGGGCCGCACCGCCCTGACCGGCACCACCGCCGAACTCAAGGGGATGGACGAAATCCGACGAGCGTACCTGGGGGGCTGAACCGGTGGGCACCTTCATCCAGCTGGTGGTCGACGGGCTGTCGACCGGATCCATCTACGCCGCGCTGGCCCTGGCGATCGTGCTGGTCAACCAGGCCACCGGGCTGATCAACTTCGCCCAGGGCGGCCTGGCGGTCCTCTCCGGTTACGTGGCCTACGCCTCCGTCCAGGCCGGGCTGCCGCTCGTGGTGGCCATCATCGTGGCAGTGGCGCTGTCTTTCGTCCTCGGGGCCCTCGCCGAACGCTTCCTGGTCCGCCGGTTCGAGCGCGGCGACCCGGACACCGCCGTCGTCGTCACCATCGGCCTGCTGACCCTGATCACCGGCATCATCGCCGTGATCTGGAGCTACAACAACCTCGGCTTCCCCTCGCTTTTCCCGCTCACCAGCGTCGACATCCTGGGCGCGGTGGTCAGCGTCCGGTCACTCGCCACCACGGTGACGATCGTGGTCATCATGGTGGTCCTGCAGCTGCTCTTCCTGCGCACCAAGCTGGGCCTGGCCCTCCGCGCGGTGGCGGACAGCCCGGCGTCGTCCGCCCTCTCCGGGCTGCCGGTGGGGCGGCTGCTGATGGTCGGCTGGGGTCTGGCTGCCGCGCTCGGCGCCGTCGCCGGCGTCCTGGTGGCCCCGCAGCTGACCCTGACCCCCGGCATGCTGGACACCGCACTGGTCTACGCCCTCGCCGCCGTGATCCTGGGCGGCCTGAGCAGTCCGATCGGCTGTGTGGTGGCCGCCTGGGCGATCGGCGTGCTGGAAAACCTCGTGGCGGTGTACGTGCCGTTCATCGGCCACGACCTGAAGATCGCCGTCCCGTTCGCGCTGATCTTCGTCATCCTGATCCTGCGGCCGCAGGGCCTCTTTGGCCGGAAGGTCGTGGTGAGAGTCTGATGCGCAACCGCCTGCCCGCAAAACCCTTGTCCGTAGAACCCCAGTCCGTAAAACCCGTGGCCACCGGAAACCGCACCGTCCGGATTGTGGTGCTCGTCCTGGTGGCCGTGGTGCTGCTGCTCGCGCCGCTGAACCTGCCGCCCTTCGCCAACCAGACCCTGGTGCGGATCGGCGTCTACGCGGTGGCCGTGCTGGGCCTGAACATCGTCATGGGCTACACCGGCCAGGTCAACCTCGGCCAGATCTTTTTTGTGGGTCTCGGCGCCTACGTCACCGCGTACGGGGTCAAGCAGGGCTGGAACATCCTGCTGGTGTTCGTCCTGGCCTGCCTGATCGCCGGCGTCGTGGGGCTGCTGGTGGCGCTGGCCGCGGCGCGGCTGGGCGGCCTCGCGATCGCCATGGTGACCATCGCCCTGCCGATCGTGGGCGTGCCGCTGGCCAAGCGGCTGGAGGGATTCACCGGCGGCTCGCAGGGCATCTCCGCCCGGTTCACCGACGCCCCGGACTGGTCCGGGCTCTACAACGACCAGTGGCAGTACTACATCATCCTGCTGGTGACCGCCGCAGGGTTCCTGCTGGCCCGGAACCTGGTCCGCGGCAAGTACGGCCGGGCGTTCGGCGTCGTCAAGGAAAACGAGGCCGTCGCCGCGTCGATGGGCGTCTCCCCGTACCGGACCAAGGTCCTGGCCTTCACCGTGGCCTCCATCTTCGGCGGCGCCAGCGGGTTCCTCTACCTCGCCGCCGTTCAGTACACCTCCCCGGAAACCCTGAGCTTCGGGCACTCGATCAGCCTCCTGGCCGCCATGGTGATCGGCGGCGCCGGGAGCATCGCCGGGTCCCTCATCGGCGGGGCCTACTACGTCCTGGTCCCGCTGCTGACCAACGCCGTGGACCCCGGCCTCACCACCGTCAGCCAGGGCGCCATCCTGCTGATCGTCCTGTTCCTGCTGCCCGAGGGGCTGGTCAGCCTGCCCCGGGTGCTCCGCCGGATCACCGGCCGGAACCGGGACCGGCCCGGCGCCCCGCAGCGCACCGTACCCGCCCCGGCCCCGGGGGCCGGGTCGGAAAAGCAGGCAGACCAGCACCAGACAGAGCACCAGGCCATTCCGGACCAGACAGACCAGCAGCAGACAATCCAGCACCAGACAGGGAGGCAAGACCAAGCATGAGAAAGAACACCCGGCCTCGCGGGGTCCTCGGCATAGTGGCGGTGGCGGCGGTCATTGCGCTCTCCGCCTCGGGCTGCACCCGCGGCAGCACTAACCAGGGCGGCGGAAGCAACGCCGCCTCGCCCGGCATCACCGACTCCTCCATCACCCTCGGCATCACCACCCCGCTCAGCGGCGCGATTGCCGGCCAGGGCACCTGCACGGTGGCCGGTGTCACCGCTTACTTCGGCGCGCTCAACGCCGCCGGCGGCGTGAAATTCGGCGACGGCAAGACCCGCACCGTCAACATCAAGTCCTACGACGACGGCTACGACCCGCAGAAGTCGTTGGCGAACTTCCAGCAGATGGTTTCGGACAACGTCTTCGCCGCCACTGCGGGCCTTGGTACCCCCACCAACCGGGCCTTCCGGGAGGCGGCGATCAGCCAGAAGGTCCCGCAGGTGCTGGTGATGACCGGCGACCCGCTGTTCAGCGACCGGAAGCAGAGCCCCTGGCAACTCGGGTTCGTCCCGATCTACCAGAACGAGGGCGCCGCGTTCGGCAAGCTGATCGCCGGTTCAGGCCAGCCGCACAAGGTGGCGATCCTGTCCCAGAACGACGACTACGGCAAGGGCTACGTTCAGGGCTTCAAGGACGCCATCAAGGGCGCCTCGAACATCTCGGTCGTGGGCGAGCAGACCTACGAGGCGACGGACACCTCCGTGGACCCGCAGCTGACCCAGCTTGCTTCCTCCGGCGCGGACGTGTTTTTCGACGCCATGTCCATCACCCCGCTGGCCATCGCGTCGCTGCAGAAGGCGCAGCAGCTCGGCTGGAAGCCCAGCTGGTTCCTGCCGTCGAACACCTCCAGCCCGGCCGCGATCCTGGGCCCGGGCGGGGCCGCCGCGTACCCGGGCATCTACTCGGTGTCCTTCGCCAAGGCCCCGCAGAGCCCGGCGTTCGCCAAGGATCCCGACGTCGTGAAGTTCCTCGCCGACCTCAAGCAATACGCGAAGTACCCGGACATGCCGGCCTTCCCGCACTGCATGTGGAGCTACATGGTGGGTGCGACGCTGGAGCAGGCGTTCAAGACCATGACCGAGCCCACGCGGGACAGCTTCATGACCGCGCTGCGCAACGTCAAGGGCCTGCAGGCGCCGCTGATGCTCTCCGGCACCTCGGTGGATACGACGACGGACGGCCAGCCCGCGGTGTCCTCGGTGCTGGTGCAGAAGTACGACGGCAAGGGCTACGCGACGGTGCAGAACTTCGGCTAGGCGCATGCGGCACCTGCCAGGCGGCGCCTACCGGGCCGGGATTCCCGGCCCGGGCCAGGCGCCGCCGGCGGACTCCAGCTCGTCGACCAGCCGGAGCCCGCGCCGGGCCCACTCGATCTCGGTGCGGGCGCGGTCCACCAGGCCCTCGTAGGTGAAGCGCTTGAAGGCCACGGTGCGTTCCCGGTCGCCGGGGTCGGTGACGGCGAGGCGGCGGACCAGCATCGGGTTGGCCACCTCGGCGATCCGCTGCAGTTCACCCTCCCACTGGGCGAGTTCGGCCTCCCACTGGGCCTGGTGCCGGCGGAAGAAGGCGCGGGCGTCGCCGGGGGAGGCGGCCTCGAGGTAGGCAGCGCGCAGGTGGGCGGGGTCGCGGACCCGGGCGTATTCCAGCGGGGTCTGCATCCAGGCCAGGAACGCCGCCTCGCCGGCGGCGGTCACGTGGTAGAGCCGCCGGGTGGCGCGCTGGCCGCGGGGCTGTTCCTCGCCCTCGATCAGGCCCTCGGCCTCCATCTTGCGCAGCTCGGGGTAGATCTGTGAGTCAGGCGCGTGCCAGACGTGGCCCACGGACGCGGAAAACTGCTTCTGCAGTTCGTACCCGGAGAGCGGGCCGACGCGCAGCAGTGCGAGCAGCGCATAACGCAGGCTCATACGGTGCTCCT
>NZ_JBFBKP010000141.1:0-5286 GCF_040702285.1 Arthrobacter sp. NPDC080086 | reverse complement strand
GCCGGCTCGGCCATCCGGCAGCTGGCCGGCCTGGGCACCGTGACCCTGGCCCTGCCCGCCCCGGACGCCGCCGCCGTCGCCGCGATCGCCGAGGGTGCGGCCATGGGTGCCTACGCCTACACCGAACACCGCTCCTCCAAGGACGGGCTCAAGGAGCCGGTCCGCAACGTGCGCATCCTCACCGACCTGGCCGCCAGCAAGGGCCTCCTGCAGCCGGCCCTGGACCGCGCCGCGCTGATCGGCAAGGCCGTCAACGCCACCCGCACCCTGGTCAACCAGCCGCCGAGCCACCTCTACCCGGAGACCTTCGCCGAGGCCGCCAAGGACCTGGCCAAGGGCCTGCCGGTCAAGGTGACCGTCTGGGACGAGAAGCGCCTCGAAAAGGACGGCTTCGGCGGCATCCTGGGGGTCGGCAAGGGCTCCACCCGCCAGCCGCGCCTGGTCAAGGTCGAGTACGCGCCGGCCAAGGCCACCGCCAAGGTTGCCCTGGTGGGCAAGGGCATCACCTTCGACACCGGCGGCATCTCGCTCAAGCCGCACCTGGGCATGGGTGAGATGAAGTCGGACATGGCGGGCGCCGCCGTCGTCCTCAATACCGTCCTGGCCCTGGCCGAGATGGGCCTGCCGGTCAAGGCCACCGCCTGGCTCTGCATTGCCGAGAACATGCCCTCCGGTGCCGCGCAGCGCCCCGCCGATGTGCTCACCATCTTCGGCGGCAAGACCGTCGAGGTGTTGAACACCGACGCCGAGGGCCGCCTGGTCATGGCCGACGGCATCGTCGCGGCCAGCGAGGAGCACCCGGACGTGATTATCGACGTCGCTACCCTCACCGGCGCGCAGCTGATCGCCCTGGGCAACCGCACCGCGGGCGTCATGGGCTCCGAGTCCGTCACGGGCGCCCTGAAAGCCGCCGCGGACCGCGCCGGCGAGCTGGTCTGGCCGATGCCGCTGCCGGAGGAACTGCGCCCCAGCCTGGACTCCCAGGTGGCGGACATCGCCAACATCGGCGAACGCCACGGCGGCATGATGACCGCCGCCGTGTTCCTGAAGGAATTCGTCGGCAAGGGCAAGAACGGGGAGCAGATCCCCTGGGCCCACATCGACATCGCCGGCCCGTCCTTCAACAACGGCAGCCCCTACGGCTACAACCACAAGCAGGGCACCGGCTGCACCGTCCGCACCCTGGTGGCCTACGTCGAGGACGTCCTCGCCGCCAAGTAAGCCCTCTTCCGCGGGCCTGTGGCCGGGGCTGATACCCCGGCCACAGGCCCGCGTGAGACTGGACACAAGCGCTCCACAAACGCCACGGCAAGGTGGAGCATGGATTAGTGGTTCGCTAAGGTGAACCGTAGTTTCAAAGCATTCAGCTTCATGGAAGCAATTCCACACGAAAGGGAAGCCGCCTGCTGGCATAATCACGGCAGACAGATTCCAAGACCAGATGATGCGTACTCTCGCGTCATCGTTCACGCGAGGGAGCGTTTTAGTGGCCGATCAGGCAACTGCGCAAGAATTCGACATCCTGGTACTCGGCGGCGGCAGCGGCGGCTACGCCACCGCCCTCCGCGCCGTCCAGCTCGGCCTCACCGTCGGCCTCATCGAAAAGGGCAAGCTCGGCGGCACCTGCCTGCACAACGGCTGCATCCCCACGAAGGCCCTGCTGCACTCCGCCGAACTGGCCGACCACGCCCGTGACTCCGCCAAGTACGGCGTCAACGTGAGCCTGGACAGCATCGACATCTCCACGGTCAACTCGTACAAGGACGGCATCATCGCCGGCAAGTACAAGGGCCTCCAGGGTCTGATCAAGTCCAAGAAGGCCATCACGGTCATCGAGGGCGAAGGCAAGCTCCAGGGCACCGACACCGTCGTGGTCAACGGCACCGCGTACAAGGGCAAGAACATCGTCCTGGCCACCGGCTCCTACTCCCGCACCCTGCCGGGCCTCGAGATCGGCGGCAAGGTCATCACCTCGGACGAGGCGCTGACCATGGACTTCATCCCGAAGAGCGCCATCATCCTCGGCGGCGGCGTCATCGGCGTCGAGTTCGCCTCGGTCTGGAAGTCCTTCGGCGTGGACGTCACCATCATCGAGGGCCTGCCCTCCCTCGTCCCGAACGAGGACGCCACGATCGTCAAGAACTTCGAGCGCGCCTTCAAGAAGCGCGGCATCAAGTTCTCCACCGGCACCTTCTTCCAGGGCGTCGAGCAGAACAACGACGGCGTCAAGGTCACCCTGGTGGACGGCAAGACCTTCGAAGCCGACCTCATGCTCGTGGCCGTCGGCCGCGGCCCGGTCACCGCCAACCTCGGCTACGAAGAGGCCGGCCTCACCATCGACCGCGGCTTCGTGATCACCAACGAGCGTCTGCACACCGGCGTCGGCAACATCTACGCCGTCGGCGACATCGTCCCCGGCGTCCAGCTGGCCCACCGCGGCTACCAGCAGGGCATCTTCGTCGCCGAGGAAATCGCCGGCCTCAAGCCGGTCGTCGTCGAAGACGTCAACATCCCCAAGGTCACCTACTCCGAGCCGGAGATCGCGACCGTCGGCTACACCGAGAAGGCTGCCAAGGCCAAGTTCGGCGATGACCAGATCGAGACCCAGGAATACAACCTGGCCGGCAACGGCAAGAGCTCCATTCTGGGCACCTCCGGCCTGGTGAAGCTGGTCCGCCAGAAGGACGGCCCCGTCGTCGGCGTCCACATGATCGGCTCCCGTATGGGCGAGCAGATCGGCGAGGCCCAGCTGATCGTGAACTGGGAAGCCTACCCGGAGGACGTCGCACAGCTGGTGCACGCCCACCCGACGCAGAACGAGGCCCTGGGCGAGGCCCACCTGGCCCTCGCCGGCAAGCCGCTGCACGGCTAATAGCCCCCACCGCAGCACCGCAAGACCACCGCGCTTAGTGCACCCGGCCCGAAAAACCGGGTGCACTAAGCTCGAACCAGGCAGCAATCATCCGCACTAAAGATCAATAAGGAGAACGGGGACGACATGTCTGAATCCGTTAACTTGCCCGCCCTCGGTGAGAGCGTCACCGAAGGAACCGTCACCCGCTGGCTCAAGCAGGTAGGTGACCGGGTAGAGGTGGACGAGCCCCTGCTCGAAGTCTCCACCGACAAAGTAGACACCGAGATCCCCTCTCCGATCGCCGGCGTGATCGAGGAAATCCTCGTGGCCGAAGACGAGACCGCCGAGGTCGGCGCCCCGCTGGTGCGCATCGGCGACGGCTCCGGCTCCGCTGACGCCGCCCCGGCCGCTCCCGCTGAAGCCGCCCCGGCCGAGGAAGCCCCCGCCGAGACCCCGTCCGGCACCGAGGCTCCGGCCCCCGAGGACGAGACCCCGGCCGCTGCCGAGGCCCCGGCCGCCGCCCCCGCCGGCGAAGGCCACGAAGTCACTCTCCCCGCCCTGGGCGAGAGCGTCACCGAAGGCACCGTCACCCGCTGGCTCAAGAGCGTCGGCGACTCGGTCGAGGTCGACGAGCCGCTGCTCGAGGTCTCCACCGACAAGGTCGACACCGAGATCCCCTCCCCCGTTGCCGGCACCCTGCAGGAAATCCGCGTCGCCGAGGACGAGACGGCCGAGGTGGGCTCCGTCCTGGCCGTCATCGGTTCCGGCGCCGCTGCCCCGGCCGCCGCTCCGGCCCCCGAGGCCCCGAAGCAGGAGGCTCCCAAGCAGGAAGCCCCGAAGCAGGAAGCTCCGGCTCCGGCCGCTGCCCCGGCTCCCGCCGCCCCGAAGCAGGAAGCCCCGAAGGCTCCCGCCCCGGCCGCTGCTCCGGCTCCCGCCGCCCCCGCCAAGCAGGAGGCGCCCGCCGCCTCCTCGAGCGAGTCCGGCTACGTCACTCCCCTGGTACGCAAGCTGGCCAACCAGCACGGCGTCGAGATCTCCTCGCTGACCGGCACCGGCGTCGGCGGCCGCATTCGCAAGCAGGACGTCCTGGCCGCCGCCGAGGCTAAGGCCGCTCCGGCTGCCGCCGCCCCGGCGGCCGCGAAGGCCCCGTCCGCGGCGCCGACCGCCGAGGCTTCCTCGCTGCGCGGCACCGTCCAGAAGGCCCCGCGCATCCGCCAGGTCATCGCCCGCCGCATGCGCGAATCCCTGGACGTCTCCACCCAGCTGACCCAGGTGCACGAGGTCGACATGACCAAGGTCGCCAAGCTGCGTGCCCGCGCCAAGAACTCCTTCCAGGCGCAGAACGGCTCCAAGCTGACCTTCCTGCCCTTCATCGCCAAGGCTGTCGCCGAGGCCCTGAAGCAGCACCCGAAGCTGAACGCCTCCTACGACGAGGACAAGCAGGAGATCACCTACCACAACGCCGAGCACCTGGCGATCGCGGTGGACACCGACAAGGGCCTGCTGGTTCCGGTCATCTCCGACGCCGGCAACCTGAACCTCGCCGGCCTCTCCGGCAAGATCGCCGACGTCGCCGACCGCACCCGCAACGGCAAGATCGGCCCGGATGAGCTCTCCGGCGGAACCTTCAGCATCACCAACATCGGTTCCGTGGGCGCCCTCTTCGACACCCCGATCATCAACCAGCCCCAGGTCGCCATCCTGGGCACCGGCGCGATCGTCAAGCGCGCCGTGGTGGTCTCCGACGAGAACGGCGACGACTCGATCGCGATCCGCTCGATGATGTACCTCTCGCTGACCTACGACCACCGCCTGGTGGACGGCGCGGACGCGGGACGCTTCCTGCAGACGCTGAAGGCACGCCTCGAGGAAGGCGCCTTCGAGGCAGACCTGGGCCTCTAGCGGCAGGCGGTCCCCGGTTCCGGGGACCACACAGTACCAACGGCGACGGCGGTGCGGACCACGGTGTGAAACCACCGGCGGACCGCGCCGCCGTCGCCGTCTTACTACGGACCGTAGAATTCTCTGGTTAGACTGAAGCCATGAAAATTTTGTTCGACATCCTGGTCTTCCTCCACATCATCGGCGCCACCATGATCGTCGGCATCTGGATCGGCCAGATGAAGAAGCCCACCGTCCACCCGCGCCAGTTCGACGGCGCCGTGCTGCAGCTGATCACCGGCATCGCCATGATGGGCCTGATCCCGGCCCTGGACATGGACGTCAACTACGCCAAGCTGGGCATCAAGTTCGTCGTGGCGCTCGTCGTCGCGGTCCTGGCCTTCATCGGCCGCCGCCGGTACAAGAAGGACGAGCCCGTCGGCAAGGGCCTCGCCCACGCTGTGGGCGGCCTGGCGCTGCTGAACATCGCCATCGCCACCATCTGGCAGTAGTCCCGCGCTTCGACGGCGGCGGCGCACCCACCCGGGTGC
>NZ_JBFBKP010000140.1:0-5383 GCF_040702285.1 Arthrobacter sp. NPDC080086 | reverse complement strand
TCGGCGTCCCCAGCGGCCCCCGGCTGATCCGGAAGTTCCTATGCCAAGAACCTACCCTGCCGCCTCCGCCAGCGTCGATGGGGACCCCTGCCCATGGAGCCCTGCCCATAGGGAAGGCCCCGCTCAGGCTGCGGCCGTCCCCTGCTTCCCGAAGCTGCGGAGGCGGAGCGAGTTGGCCACCACCAGCACCGAGCTGGCGGCCATGGCCGCGCCGGCGATCATCGGGTTGAGCAGGCCCAGGGCCGCCACCGGGATGCCGACGGCGTTGTAGAAGAAGGCCCAGAAGAGGTTCGTCTTGATGGTGCCCAGGGTGCGGCGGGACAGCTCGATCGCCTGCGCCACCTGGGCCAGGTCGTTGCCCATGACGGTCAGGTCCGCGGCCTCGATCGCCACGTCCGTCCCCGAGCCCATGGCGATGCCGAGGTCCGCCTGCGCCAGCGCCGCGGCGTCGTTGACGCCGTCGCCGGCCATGGCCACGGTGGCGCCGTCGTCCTGGAGGGCGCGGACGGCGTCCACCTTCCCCTCCGGGGTGACCCCGGCGTAGACGTCCTCCGGGGCGATCCCGACGGCGGCAGCCACCTGGGCCGCGACGGCGGCGTTGTCGCCGGTCAGCAGGATGGGGCGCAGCCCCAGCCCGCGGAGCCGGGCGATGGCGGCCGCGGATCCGGGCTTCAGGGTGTCGCGCAGGCTGATGAGCCCCGCCGGTGCGCCGTCGACCGCCACCCAGATGGCGCTCGCCCCGGCGGCTTCCTCGGCCGCGAGGGTCTCGCGCTGACCGCCGGTGAGCGCGACTCCGTTCTCCTCCAGCCAGCCGGAGCGGCCCACCGTGACGGTGTGCCCGTCGACCGTGCCGCGGACGCCGCCGCCGGGGGCGGAGTGGAAGTCCGCGACGGCGGGCAGCCGGTCCGCGGACCCGTCGGCCAGGGCGGCGGACGCGATGGCCCGGGCGATCGGGTGCTCGGAGGCGGCCTCGGCGGCGCCGGCGAGGCGCAGCACGGCGCCGGCCTCGAAACCGGGGAAGGCGGTGGTGCCTGCGACGGCCAGGTGCCCGGTGGTCACGGTCCCGGTCTTGTCCAGCAGGATGGTGTCCACGGTGCGGGTGTCCTCGAGGACCTGCGGGCCGCGGATCAGGATGCCCAGCTGGGCGCCGCGGCCGGTGCCGGTGAGCAGGCCCACCGGGGTGGCCAGGCCCAGGGCGCAGGGGCAGGCGATGACCAGCACCGCCACGGCGGCCGTGAAGGCCGAGCGGAGGCCGGCGTCGGTGATGTCCGGTCCGGCCGCCAGCAACCAGGCGGCAAAGGTCACGACGGCGATGCCCAGCACCACCGGGACGAACACGCCGCTGATGCGGTCGGCCAGCCGGGCGATGGGCGCCTTGCCGGACTGCGCCTGCGAGACCAGCCGTCCCATCTGGGCCAGGGTGGTCTCCGAGCCCACGCGGGTGGCCCGGACCAGGATCCGGCCGGAGGTGTTGATGGTGGCGCCGGTGACGGGGCTGTCCGGGCCGACTTCGACCGGCACGGATTCGCCGGTGACCAGGGAGGCGTCGACGGCGGAGCTGCCCTCGACCACCACGCCGTCGGCCGGGATCTTCCCGCCGGGGCGGACCACGATCACGTCGCCCACCGTGAGCCGGTCCGCCGGGACGGTGACTTCGAGGCCGTCGCGGAGCACGGTGGCGTCCTTGGCCCCCAGGTTCAGCAGCGTTTTCAGCGCATCCCCGGCCTTCTGCTTGGCGTTGGCCTCAAGGTAGCGGCCCAGCAACAGGAAGGTGGTCACCACGGAGGCCACCTCGAAGTACAGGCCCTCCGGTCCCATGCCCGCCATGCCGGGGTGTTCGGTGAGCCGCGGATTGGCCAGCAGCTGCCAGGCGGAGAAGACGTAGGCCGCGGTGACGCCGATCGAGACCAGGGTGTCCATGGTGGAGGACAGGTGCCGGGCGTTCACCGCCGCCGCCCGGTGGAAGGGCCAGGCCGCCCAGGTGACGACGGGCAGGGCCAGCAGCCCGGCCACCCAGCCCCAGTTCGGGAACTGCGCGGCCGGCACCATGGAGAGCACGAAGACGGGCACGGTGAAGACGGCGGCGGTGATCAGGCGGGGCTTCAGGGCCGACGCCGCGCCGCGGCTTGCGCCGGCAGTTGCGCCGCCGTCGGACGCTCCATCCCCGGCGAAAGTCTCGTCCACGGCGGGGCGCGCGGCAGGGGGCGTCCGCACGGTGGCCTTGTAGCCCGCGGCACTCACGGTGGCGGTGAGTTGGTCATCGGTGATGCCGGCCGGAACGGTCACGCGGGCCGATTCCAGCGGCAGGTTCACCACCGCCTCCACGCCCTCCAGCTTGCCGAGTTTGCGCTCCACCCGGCCCACGCAGGACGCGCAGGTCATGCCCTCGATATCGAGTTCCACCACCCGCGTCCCGGACTGGTCCAGCAGCTTGGCGTTTTCCACGGTACGTGCCTCTTCCCTTGCTCCTTCATGCTGCGGGCGCCCGCTCCGGCGCTCAGGGCTGGTTGCCGCCCGGTCAGGCCTCGTTGGCGACCACCAGGTAGCCGGCCTCGGCGACGGCCTCGCCGATCTCGGCGGGGGAGAGCTCCCGGGCGGAGCCGATGGTCACGGTGGAGATCCCGCCGGCGTTGAGGTCGACGTCGACGTTCTCCACGCCGTCCAGGGCCTCGAGTTCCTCCGTGACGGAGGAGACGCAGTGGCCGCAGGTCATGCCGGAAACCTCAATGGTGGTGGAAACGGTGCTCATGGTGCTCTCCTTCGTGGGCCGGGACGGCCCTGTTGGTGGCTGGCTGGGTAGCTGGATGTGGGGGTTACCGGTGGGGTGGTGCGGCTCGCGGCGTCAGCGCAGGAGCCGGCCGATGGCGTCGGTGGCTTCCTTGACCTTGGCGTCGATGGCCTCCGACCGCAGCTCAGGATCCGGTTCGGCGGCCGCCCCGACGACACAATGGCCGATGTGCTCCTCCACCAGACCCAGACTGACGGCATGCAGGGCCTTGGTGACGGCGGCGACCTGGGTGAGGATGTCGATGCAGTACTTGTCCTCATCGACCATCCGGGCGATGCCGCGGACCTGCCCCTCGATGCGCTTGAGCCGCTTGAGGTAGGCATCCTTGTTAGCGGAATACCCGTGCTGGCCGGAGCCGGCGTGGGGGCCCTCGTGCTGGTCTGTCGCTGCGGCGGTATCTGCCTCCGCACCTGCGGGAATCAGGTCCCCGGCGGCGGCCACTGAAGAATCGGATGCGCTCATGGCCACCAAGATATACCCCTGGTGGGTATGGCACAAGTACCCCCAGGGGGTATCGATGGTTTACGCCGCCGGAGAATGGGCGTTAAAAAGCTCCGGAGTGCGTTATTGGGGGATACGCACTCCGGAGCAGTCATTGGGGTAGGAGTTCTTCCGCCTACATCCACGACTCTACGGGGCGCGCGGCGGCTTCGCCAGCACCTCGGATAACTACTTTCGCTTTAGTTTCCCGTGCCCCGGCCGACCGGGCCGCCGCCGGTGTCCCGGGGAATTTCTCCAAGCGAAGGTGAAAAGACCATTGCGGGCCTTCACTCGTGGTGGTTCGATGGGGGCCATGGCATCCGAGGAAAACTTTGTCCTGGCAATCGGCACGAAAAAAGGGCTGTGGCTGGCCACCAGCCCCGACCGTGAGTCCTGGTCCCTATCCGGACCGCATTTCCTGATGAGTGAGATCCCCAGCATCGGCATCGACACCCGGGACGGCAAGACCCGGATCCTGGTCGGCGTCCGCTCCGAGCACTGGGGTCCCACCGTCTTCCACTCCGACGACCTGGGGGCGAGCTGGACCGAACCCGAACAGGGTGCCATCCGCTTCCCGGAGGACACCGGCGCCGCCCTGGAGCGCGTCTGGCAGATCTACCCCGACGCCGAGTCCCGGCCCGGCGTCGTCTGGGCCGGCTGCGAGCCGATCTCGGTGTGGAAGTCCACCGACGGCGGGGAGCACTTCGAACTGAACCGCGGCCTCTGGGACCACCCGCACCGCAGCGAGTGGGGCTCCGGCTACGGCGGCGCGGCGGCCCACTCGATCGTCGTCCACCCTGACGGGGAGCGGGTGCACGTGGCCATGAGCACCGGCGGCGTCTACCGCTCCAAGGACGGCGGGCAGTCCTGGGACGCCCGGAACAAGGGCATCTCCGCCTACTTCAACCCCGACCCCTACCCCGAGTTCGGCCAGTGCGTGCATAAGATCGCCGCCGATTCCGCCGTCGACGGCCGGCTTTACGCGCAAAACCACCACGGCGTCTACCGCACGGACGACGACGCCGAGACCTGGGAATCCATCGCGGAGGGGCTGCCTGCGGACTTCGGCTTCGTCATGCTCACGCACCCGCACCGCGCCGGGACGGCCTGGGTGATCCCGCTGAAGGCCGACGGCGAGAGGATCCCCCCGGAGGGGAAGCTGGCGGTGCACCGGACGGACGACGCCGGCGCCACCTGGAAGCGGCTGGACGAGGGCCTGCCCGGCTCCGAATTTAACGCGGTGCTCCGCGATGCGGCCTGCGTGGACACCGCCGAGCCGGCCGGGGTGTACTTCGGCACCCGCGGCGGCAGCGTCTACGCCAGTGCCGACGAGGGTGAGCACTTCACCGAGGTCGCCTCGCACCTGCCCGACGTGCTGTGCGTGCGCGCGGCGCAGGTGGTCGGCGCCCCGGCCCCGGCATGACGGGCCGCCGTGGCTGAGATCAGCGTGCTGCTGCCGAGCGTCCTGGCGCCCCTGGCCGGCGGCCGGTCCGGCCTCGAGGTGGCCGCCGACGGCCCGCTCCCGGTGGGCCGGCTGCTGGACGAGCTGGCCGGCAACTACCCCGCGCTCGGCCGGCGCCTCCGGGACGAGACCGGCAGCGTCCGCCGCTTCGTGAATGTCTACGTTTCCGGCGTCGAAATCCGCCGTCTGCAGGGCCTCGGGACCGAGGTCTCGCCGGGCCAGGAGGTGCTCATCATCCAGTCCGTCGCCGGCGGCTGAGCTCCGCGGCATTCTGACCTCAAAATCGTTGACAATTTCGTCAGCGATCCGTACCGTCGGTTCCGGGCCGTCCCTGCCGGTCGCGCCCCACCCCGCAATGGTGCGACAGGAAGGGATGCCGGTGGCCGCAACCTTGAGCCTGACGGACGTGAGCCTCCACTTCGGCGGCGTCAAGGTGCTGCAAGACGTCAGCTTCGACGTCGACCCCGGGGTCATCCTCGGGTTGGTCGGGCCCAACGGCGCCGGCAAGACGTCCCTCTTCAACTGCATCAGCGGGCACTACAAACCCAGCGCGGGCACCATCACCATCGACGGCGCCGAGGTCCAGGGCTCGGCCCCGTCCCGGCTCGCCGGACTGGGCCTCGCCCGGACCCTCCAAAACCCGGCCCTGCTGC
>NZ_JBFBKP010000139.1:0-5403 GCF_040702285.1 Arthrobacter sp. NPDC080086 | reverse complement strand
AAGGAATACTTACCTAACGCCCAGGAACTCTTCCAGCAGCACCACTTCCAGACCGGCGGCCAGCTGGGCGGAACGGAATGCTGCGAAATAGGAGGATGTCTCGTTCGGCGTGATCTCGGCCTTCGTGAACAACGGCGTGCTGCCGTCGGACCCCAAGGCTGCCGAAGCCGAGCTCTCGCGCATCTATGCCCAGGCGTTTGGCGACGAGGCGCTGCATCCCATCGCGTACCACGAGCACGACTGGGGCAAGGCTGACAACTGGTCACTGAGCTGCACATCTCCGATACCTCCAGGCTTTCTCACCAAGTACGGCGATGTGTTGCATCCATCAATCGGCCGGCTGATCTGGGCATGAACCGAAACCGCAGAAATCTGGATTACCACCATGGACGGCGCAATACGGTCCGGCCACAAGGCGGCATTGCAGGCGCTTCAGGCCGTGGCAGAGGTGAAAGCATGACGAACACGAAAACGAAATCACTCGGACCCGGCAAGCGGATTCTGGTGCTTGGGGGCGCTCTGCTGTTGGTCGCTGCGGTGGTTGGCGGTGTCATGTATGGGCCGGAGCTCTATGGCCTGCTGCAGCTTGGCAAGCAGCTCGACCAGATATCGCAGGAGGACACGCGTGTCGGCGGCCCGTGGCCGCGCGCCAGCGATGCGTGCGTGTCTTGCCATGGTCAAGGGGGCAATGCACGTGCACAGACCTATCCGCGCCTGGCGGGTCAGCCGGAGGCTTACCTGAAGAAGCAACTCACCGCCTTCGCCAGCGGCGAGCGCAGCAATCCGACCATGGAATCGCTGGCAGCAAGCATGTCGGAGCACGAGCTTGAAGGCCTGGCGGCGCATTTCTCGAAGATGACGCCGCTGCCGAACACGACGTTCCAGGCGGACCCGGCCCGCGTGGCGCGCGGTGAAGCGCTGGTCAAGGCCAACAACTGCGCCGCTTGTCACGGGCAGAAGCTGGAGGGCAAGGACCTGTATCCGCGATTGGCGGGGCAGGGTTACGCATACCTGCGCGATCAGCTCACCCACTTCAAGAGCGGCGCACGCCGCGATGCCACCGGCTCGATGCAGGCAGTTGTCGGAACGCTGTCGCAGCAGGATATGGACGACCTGGCGCAATACATCGCAAGCCGATAGGTCACGCAGATTTTTCAAGCTAGGCGGAAAACAAGATGGACGATATTGCAAAGAAAGGCGATGAGGTGCCCGAGGCGGCCGCGCTCACGCGTCGCGGCTTTCTCGGCATGGCCGCATCGGTGACGGCAGCCGCGACGGCGGCAGTGCTGCCGAAGGTGGCGGCCGCTGCAGTTGTCGCGAGTGGAGAGAGCGACGTGCTCGAGGTGGCCATCATCGGGGCCGGGCTGGCAGGCCTGACCGCTGCTCGTGACCTGAAGCGGGCAGGGTGCGAGTCCTTTGTGGTGCTCGAAGCGCGCGATCGTGTCGGTGGACGCACGCTCAACCACGACCTCGGGAAAGGCTATTTCTCAGAATCGGGCGGCCAATGGATCGGGCCGGGGCAGACCGCGATTGCTGATCTGATCCGCGAGCTTGGGGTCGGTACCTTTCCGACCTATTGGGAAGGAAAGTCCACGATGCTGGCCGGCGGTGCTCGGGCCGCCGTCGATACCGAGGGCGGGTTCGGCACGGACCCGAAGATCGCCCACGAGCTCGAAGAACTGGCCAAGAGCGTGCCCTGCGGTGCACCGTGGAAGTCGCCGCGCGCCGCAGAGTTCGATGCAATGTCGGTCGGAGATTGGCTGGCGAAAAAGAACATTGCACCAGCAGACCAGATCGGTTGGTCGACCGGCCTGGAGATCACCGGCGGCACCGCACCGGCGAGACTGTCGCTCCTGCACTGGCTGTCGATGGTCAACTCGGCCGAATGCAATTACGAACGGCTGGAAGCGGTCAAGGACGGCGCGCAGGGCACCCGTATCTCGGGCGGCTCGCAGATTCTGTCGATCAAGATGGCGGAAGCGTTGGGTAACAAGGTCCGACTGTCGAGCCCCGTGCTGCGCATCGAGAACTGGCAGAACGGTCCGGTCACCATTCACACCCCGAATGGCGTGATCCGTGCGCGCAACGTGATCGTTGCGCTCTCGCCGCCGCTATGCAACCAGATCACCTTCGATCCGCCGATGCCGGAAAAACGCCGCGAAATGCAGCGCCGATGGCCGGCCTTTACGCCCGGACGCAAGACAACGCACGTCTACAAGAAAGCGTTCTGGCGCGACAAGGGCTTGAACGGCTGGATCTTTCAACCGAAGGGGCCGGTGCTATGGGCGTACGACAACTCGCCGGAGGATGTTTCGTTCGGCGTGATCAATGCGTTCGTGCACATCAGCATGCTTCCTGCCGACTCGAAAGAGACCGAGGCCCAGCTTTCGCGCATCTATGCCGAAGCGTTTGGCGACGAGGCGCTGCATCCCATCGCATTCCACCAGCGTGACTGGCTCAAGGCAGACAAATGGACGCTGACCTGCGTGTCGCCGATGCCGCCGGGTTTTCTCACGACGTACGGTGAAGCCCTGCATCCGTCGGTTGGCAAGCTGATCTGGTCGGGCACGGAAACGGCGGAAATCTGGGCAGGTTACATGGATGGCGCAGTGCGTTCCGGCCATAAGGCGGCATTGCAGGCGCTGCAGGCGGTGGCTGGGGGGAAGGCATGATGAGTAGCACAACGAAACCACGCAGCCGCGGTAAGCGGATCCTGATTCTGTCGTGCTGGCTGTTGCTGGCTGTCGCCGTGGTCGCCGGCATCGTCTATGGGCCGGAAGTCTATGGCCTGCTGCGCGTGAGCAATGAGATCGACAAGGTTGCGGACGACAATGCGCGCGTGAACGGCCCATGGCCACGCGCCAACGATGCCTGCGTCTACTGCCACGGCTTTGAAGGCAACGCGGTCACCCAGGCCTATCCGCGCCTGGCGGGTCAGAAAGCGGCCTATCTCAGGCAGCAGCTCAAGGCATTCGCCAGTGGCGAGCGCAGCGACCCAACCATGACGCCATTTGCGCTCAGCCTGACAGAGCAGGAATTCGAGTCGGTGGTGACGCATTTCTCGCAGATGACGCCGTTGCCGAACACGAGCTTCCATGCCGACGCCGCCCGGGTGGCGCGTGGCGAAGCGTTGGTCAAAGCCAAGAACTGCGCCGCCTGCCACGGGCAGCAACTGGAGGGCAAGGACGTGTATCCGCGATTGGCCGGACAAGGCTACGACTACCTGGTCGACCAGCTCACGAACTTCAAGACCGGTAAGCGCCACGATCCCACCGGCGCGATGGCAGCGATGGCCGGCCCATTGTCGCAGCAGGACATCGAGGACCTCGCGCAATTCATCGCCAGCCGATAAGAAAGGACTGATATTCGTGGATAAACGCAATGGTCAAGACATTCATCGACACCACCGGAATTCATCATGGAACCAAAATACTATCTTTATTGTCTCGCTGATTTCACATTGATCACGACGTCATTGATCTATGGGATCAAGCTTCTCAAGAAGCGTAACTTTCTGCTCGGATTCGAGTGGCTGGTGGTGACGTTCTCGGCGACGAACTTATTGACCAACGCATTAACCGGCGAACAGGTCTTCCTAAACATCTCGCTTTTTTGCGATGCGTTTTCCAGAACCGTCGGCGTGCCGGTGATCGCGGTCGCCGGCATGATGGCCGTTACGCATCGATACAAGCCATCGACTGCTGCGGATGTCATGTATGTGGTGGGCGGATTGGCGGCAACCGTCGTCGTATGGGCAGCAGATTTCATGGTGGGGCCAAAGCCCTACTTCTATCTGGTGATGTGGTCTTTGTTCTCGGCGTACGTCGCTTACGTTATCAAGAAATTGCTGAGCGTCGGCGAGAAACTTGTCGCTGTCGGCATGATTCTGGCGCTGATATCCGCACAGACGATTGCCAGCATCTATGACTTCTACCATATTCCGGGTGACGATGATCACGCAGTTTTCTATACGATTGCGATGCTTGTCTGGGCTTATCAGTCCGTGGTGTTTTATTACGCCTATTGCGCTTTGGAGCGCACGCAGGCACAGGAATGGAGCCTGAATCGGGGTTATGCCCTTGGCGGCCTGGGACGGACTTCGCGGTGATCACGCCGTTCTTGTAGACGTTCCTTCTAGAGGCTCCCAGAACGAGTCGGCCATACACTTTTGGAGTGGATGCCGTGAAGCGTCAAAGCCGCGGGCCGTCTGCTAAACGCTGGGTCCGACGCAAGGAAACCCGGCCGCAAGAGCTGGTTTCCGCAGCGCTGGACCTGTTCGTTGTGCGCGGCTATGCGGCCACGCGGCTGGAAGATGTTGCCGCGGCCGCAGGGGTATCCAAGGGCACGGTCTACCTGTATTTCGCCGGCAAGGAGGATCTGTTTAAGGCAGTGATCCAGGAAAACCTCCTGCCTGTGTTGGCCGAAGGCGAAGTCTTCATTGATACCTTCGAAGGGACCAGCGAGGCGCTGCTGCACGAGATTCTGATGCGCTGGTGGGAGCGCATTGGTGAATCCGCTGCCTCGGGGCTGACCAAGCTTCTGATCGCCGAATCAGGCAACTTCCCCGATCTTGTGCAGTACTACAGCGTGGAAGTCATAGAGCGCTACGATCGGCTGTTTGCACGCATCCTGGCGCGCGGTGTGGCCCGGGGTGATTTTCGTGAAACCGACGTGCACAAGACCACGCTGGCTCTGGTCGCGCCGATGCTGTTTCTGAAGATGTGGAAGCACTCCTTCGGCATCTGTGCAGCTAAGGCGCTAGAGCCGAAGGTGTTCATCACGCATGTGGTATCGCTGCTGTTGCATGGGCTGCTACGCAATCCCTCTTCAGGTGCAGCACTTCCGGCGCCTCCACCACTGACTGCCCAGCCCACGACCATCTAACCGCGAAGTTTCGATACGCCAAAAGCCAACTGGGTGGTCTGAAAGGCCGCCCAGTTGGTTTTAAGAGATCGACGCAGTGCAGGTCCTGCATATCAGGACCGCATTGCATCAGGAGTGGGCGATCGATCCGGAGGCCGCACCGCTGCGACGTTGTTCAAGCCAGCGCGCTAGCCGCCCGCCGAACAGCAGTTCGTAGAGCACAGGCACCAGACCCAGCGTGATCAACGTGCCAAGCAGCAGCCCGCCGATGATGGTGAGTGCCATGCCCGCCCATAGGCTGCCGCCAAACAGCAGCAGGGGGATCAGCCCCGCCACGCACGTCAGCTTGGTCATCACGATGGGGCGCAGCCGCGCCACGGCAGCCGAAACCACGGCTTCGCGCCTGGGCTTGCCGGCAGCCAGTTCGGCCTCGATCCGCTCGAGCATCGAACTGCCGGAAGTAGATGAAGTGGTGGTGCACCCCGCCAAGGTCATCAAGTCGAAAGTCGCTTCCATCGACGACATGACCCACGACATCAA
>NZ_JBFBKP010000138.1:0-5446 GCF_040702285.1 Arthrobacter sp. NPDC080086 | reverse complement strand
GCAGGGTCCGATCGGCCGGGCCGTGCAGATCCTGACGCTGCGCAAGAGCTAGTGGAAGACCAACCAGCCCACCGTCGTGGCCAGGCCGGTGAGGACCACGCCCCAGGCGATGTCCACCACCACGATCACCAGCGGCCACTTCTTCAGGGTCGCGGCGTTCGTCAGGTCGTAGGTGGCGTAGGCGAAGCCGCCCAGCGCCGCGCCGTAGCCGAACGCGGCGGCCCAGCCGCCGCCGTCGAGCGCGGGGCGCAGGGCGAAGAAGACGATTCCGGCGATGTACAGCACGTAGAACACGACGGCGTAGCCTAGATGGGGCTTGTCGGCCATCAGGTGGCCCAGGTGGCGGCGGTAGAACCTGCTCGTCGACTTCAGCCAGACGGCGTCGATGACGGCAAACGCGGCGGCCACCACCAGGAATTGCAGAAAGACCATAAGGGAGCATAACCACATGCAGCAGGCCGGACCCCGGAGCCTCACCGTGTTCCGTCAGCCCTCCTCCCTCGGCGCGGCGGAAGACCTCGATTTCGCCCTCGAACTGCTGCGGCGGGTCAAGACCGGGGCGGCGGGGCCGCTGCTGCGGCTCTACCGGCCCGTCCCCACCCTGGCGTTCGGCCAGCGGGACGCCAACCTGCCCGGCTTCGAGGCCGCTGCCCGGGCCTGCCGGGACCTCGGCTTCGAACCCCTGGTGCGGAAGGCCGGGGGACGCGCCGCCGCGTACCACCCGGGAAGCCTGGTGATCGACCACCTGGAGCCCGACGCCGACGCGATCGCCGGCGCCAAGGCCCGGTTCGCCCTTTTCGGCGGCCTGCTGGCGGAGGCGCTCCGGGACGCCGGTGTGGACGCAGCCGTCGGCGAGATCCCGGGGGAGTACTGCCCGGGCGAATTCAGCGTCCACGGCACCGACCGCCGGGACCCGGCGCACCGGATCAAGCTTGTGGGCACGGCCCAGCGGGTGGTCTCCGGCGGCTGGCTGTTCAGCTCGGCGGTGATCGTCTCCGACTCGGCGCCCATCCGGGCCGTGCTGGAGGCCAGCTACGCGGCGCTCGGACTCGACTGGGATCCGGCGACGGCGGGCGCCGCGGATGACCTGGTGCCGGGCCTCAACGTCGACGCCGTGGAGGCGGCGGTCCTCGGCGCCTACAGGCGGTACGCGGCACTGGCGGATGGCGACTTCCGGACCCTGACCGCCCCGTAGCGGTTACCTTGGCGGTCCCTGTGGCCCATCATTGGTCCCGGGCGGCCAGGATTTGTTCGCGCAGGATGTCCGCGTGCCCGCAATGCTGGGCCAGTTCGCGCAGCATGTGCAGGTACACCCACCGCAACGGCAGCGGTCCGCGCCGGTTGCCGCGGACCAGGTCGTCGGGCCCCAACGCCGCGGTACGGGCCCGGGAGCCGGCGCAGGCCTCGCGGTAGGCGGCCCGCACCGAGGCGATGGTGTCCTCAGGGTCCAGCACAAACGACTCGTCCGGCGACGCCGGAATGCCGATCTCGGCGCGGCTGCGGCAGGTGATGGCCTCGTCGAACCAGACCTTCTCGACAAAGGCCGCATGCTTGACCAGACCCAGCAGCGTGGTGCGAGAGGGCACCAGGGCCGCCCGTGCCTCCTCCTCGCTCAGTCCGTCGAGGCTGGCCTCCAGATCGGCCCGGTGATCGTCGAGGAACGCCTCGAACTGGGTCAGAAGATCCGCGGCGAAGAGGTCCGGTTCCATGCTGGGATTGGTGCTCATGAGCCCACAGCCTAATGGGCCCCGCCCGGAAATCCGGACGGGGCCCAAGAGGTGTGGCTGGTGGGTGGTGTTCCTCCCGTGGCGTCAGTGGCCCCGGTCGATCCACTCCTGCAGGTGCGGGGCCTCGGCGCCGATGGTGGTCTGGTCCCCGTGCCCGGTGCGAACCACCGTCTCCGCCGGCAGGGTCAGCAGCCGGGAGGAGATGGACTCGATGATGGTCGGGAAGTCGCTGAAGGACCGGCCGGTGGCCCCGGGTCCGCCCTGGAACAGGGTGTCGCCGGTGAAGACGGTGCCCTCGCTCTCGAGCCGGAAGCTGACCGATCCGGGCGAGTGGCCGGGCGTGTGGAGCGCCACGAGGCGGGCGCCGGCGACGTCGAACGTGTCGCCGTCGGCAATCGCGTGGTCCGGTTCGGTGCCCGGGAACACCCGGTCCCAGAGCATCCAGTCGTCCCGGTGCAGGTACACGGGGGCGCCGGTCAGTTTCCGGAACTCGCCCACGGCGGCGATGTGGTCGTCATGGCCGTGCGTGAGCAGGATGGCGGTGACCTTCCGGTGGCCGACGGCGGCGGCGATCGCGGCGGCGTCGTGCGCCGGGTCGATCACGACGCACTCGGCGTCGTCGCCCACGATCCAGACGTTGTTCTCCACGTCCCAGGTGCCGCCGTCGAGCGAGAACGTTCCCGAGGTGACCAGCCGGTCGATCCGCAGGCCGTCCACGCCGTTGCTCACAGCTCCACCACGGAACGCAGGACGGCGCCGGAGTGCATCTTCTCGAAGGCTTCCTCGATCTGGTCGATGCCGATGCGCTCGGTGACGAAGGCGTCCAGGTCCAGCCGTCCCTGCCGGTACAGGTCGATCAGCATCGGGAAGTCCCGGGAGGGCAGGCAGTCGCCGTACCAGGAGGACTTCAGTGAACCGCCGCGGCCAAACACATCCAGCAGCGGCAGCTCCAGGGTCATTTCCGGGCTGGGGACGCCCACCAGCACCACGGTGCCGGCCAGGTCGCGGGCGTAGAAGGCCTGCTTGTACGTCTCGGGACGGCCCACGGCGTCGATCACGACGTCGGCGCCGAAACCGCCGGTCAGCTCACGGATGGCCTCCACCGGGTCCACGGCGGAGGAATCCACGGTGTGGGTGGCGCCAAGGTCCTTGGCGCGTTCGAGCTTGTTGGGGTCGATGTCGACGGCGATCACCGTGGTGGCGCCGGCGAGTGCGGCGCCGGCGATGGCCGCCACGCCCACCCCGCCGCAGCCGATCACGGCCACCGAGTCGCCGCGGCCGACGTTGCCGGTGTTGATCGCGGCGCCGAGGCCCGCCATGACACCGCAGCCCAGCAGGCCAACGGCGGCCGGGTCGGCCTCGGGGTCAACCTTGGTGCACTGGCCGGCGGCGACGAGCGTCTTCTCGGCGAAGGCGCCGATGCCCAGGGCGGCGGTGAGCTCGGTGCCGTCTTCCAGGGTCATCTTCTGGGTGGCGTTGTGCGTGTTGAAGCAGTACTGCGGTTCGCCGCGGCGGCAGGCACGGCATTCGCCGCAGACGGCGCGCCAGTTCAGCACCACGCGGTCCCCGGGGGCCACCGAGGTGACGTCGGGGCCGACGGCGCTGACCACGCCGGTGGCCTCGTGGCCCAGCAGGAACGGGAAGTCGTCGTTGATGGCGCCCTGCTTGTAGTGCAGGTCGGTGTGGCAGACGCCGCAGGTGAGGATGTCCACCAGCGCCTCGCCGGGGCCGGGATCGGGCACCAGGATGGTTTCCAGGGTGACGGGGGCGTTCTTGGACCGGACGATTGCGCCCTTGACCTTATGGACCATGGGAGAGCTCCTTTCGATGCCGCCGCCCGGCGCGGGGGTGCCGGATACGGCGCGACGCGGGCCCCGGGTAATCCGGAGTCCGCGTCGTGTCTGGTGTGGGTGTTCTCTGGTGCTGGCGGGTTAGGCCGCGAGGCGGCTCTTGACCTCTGCCGCGGAGGGGTTGGTGGCGGCGGTGCCGTCCGGGAACAGCACGGTGGGGACGGTACGGTTGCCGCCGTTGAGCTGCTCGACCAGTTCGGCCGTGCCTTCGACTTCCTCGATGTTGATCTCGGTGTACCCGATGCCCTGCGCGTCCAGCTGCTTCTTCAGCCGGTTGCAGTAGCCGCACCACGTGGTCGAGAACATGGTGATGGTGCCGGATTCGGGGGTGAAGTCCA
Organism: Arthrobacter sp. NPDC080086; assembly: GCF_040702285.1. Taxonomy (NCBI): domain Bacteria; kingdom Bacillati; phylum Actinomycetota; class Actinomycetes; order Micrococcales; family Micrococcaceae; genus Arthrobacter; species Arthrobacter sp. NPDC080086. The sequence continues at coordinate 1,531 of NZ_JBFBKP010000138.1, read as the reverse complement.
CGAAATTCTCCTCAGGTGGGTTGCCGGTGCGTGCCGGGACGGTCAATCGGACGTCTCTGGAATAACCGTATCCTGCGGGACGGTATTCCCGCAGGGAGGTGCCGGCAGGGGCAGGCCCCGATGCAGCAGCTGTGCAGGCCGGGCCGGCCGGTGGCATGCTGGGGGCATGTGTGGACGCTATGTGATGGCCCGGGCCGTCGGGGACCTGCTGGCAGAGTTCGACGCCGGGCTCGAGGAGGAGATCGCCGTGCCGCCGTCGTGGAACGTCGCGCCGACGGCGGACGTGCCGATCATCCTGGAGCGGCTGGTCGAGGGGAGGGAGCACCCGGCGCGGCAGCTCCACATCGCCCGCTGGGGACTGGTCCCGTCCTGGGCCAAGGACCCCGGCATCGGGTCGAAGATGATCAACGCCCGCAGCGAGAGCGTGCTGGAGAAGCCGGCGTTCCGGAAGGCCACGCGGTCCCGGCGCTGCGCCGTCCCGGCCGACGGCTACTACGAGTGGAAGGGCCAGGGCAAGGGGAAGCAGCCCTACTACGTGCATCCGAAGGACGGCTCACCGGTGGCGTTCGCTGGGCTGTACGAGTGGTGGAAGGACCCGTCCAAGGAGGAGGGGGACCCCGGCCGGTGGCTGCTCTCGACGACGATCCTGACCACCGATTCGCCGCCCGAGGGTTACGCCGACGGGATGCTGGCGGAACTGACGGCCCTGCATGACCGGGTGCCGCTGCCGATGGACCGCGCCACGATGGAGGCCTGGCTTGACCCCAGGGCCGAGGACGCCGCGGAACTGGTCGGCATCGTCCGCGCCAACGCCCACGACGTCGCCGAGGGCTGGCAGATCGACGCCGTCGGCACCGCCGTCGGGAACGTCCGGAACGACTCCCCGGAACTGATCGAACCGGTCGGCAGCCTGTTCTAGTCCTGATGCGGGGTTAGACCGTGACCCGGCCGGCCGCGTCCACGGTCCAGGTCGGGTTGAACGCGACCTCCCAGCGGAAGCCGTCCGGGTCCGCGAAGTAGCCGGTGTAGCCGCCCCACGGCTGTGTTTTGGGCGGCGCGACGATGGTGGCCCCGGCGGCCGCAGCCTCGCCCAGGACCCTGTCCACCGCATCGGCGCTGTGCACGTTGTGGCTCAGGGTGACGGGAGGTATTCCGGCGGGGGAGTCCGTCCCGGCTTCGGCCCGCATCTGGCCCGCGTCCCAGAGCGAGAGGATGAGCCCGTGGTTGATCTGCAGGAAGAGCACTTCGCCGGGGACTTCGCGGTGGACGGGCCAGCCCAGGCCCGTCACGTAGAACCGGCGGGAGGCTTCCACGCTGCGGACGCCAAGGGAGATGAAGTCGACTCGTGGTTGCATCGTTCGATACTGTCATGCAGATGTCGACAAATCACGCAGAGGACAAAGCAGCCCAGGCCGATAAGGACCAGCTCGCCGCCGTGCGGGTGGCCGTGGACGAGGTTGACGAGCAGATCGTCGCGCTGATCGGACGCCGGGAGCGGTTGATCCGGATCGCCGGGACGCTCAAGGCCGAC
>NZ_JBFBKP010000137.1:0-5648 GCF_040702285.1 Arthrobacter sp. NPDC080086 | reverse complement strand
TGCCTATAGTTCGCCCCTCGCTGCACGACACGGCGCCGAAACGAAGGTTGAGGCGGAGTGGTTGGAGCGGTGGAGAAGTAGGAGTGGTGCGGGTTTGCGGGTGGTTGAGTGGTTGGCGATGGCTCGTGGTTGCGGTGAAGTTGGCGACGCGTTGAACGATAAAAATTCTTCAGCAAGTTGTTGACAGCGACGAAAAAGCTCTGCATAATCTCGTTTCTCTGCTGCAGCAAACGCAGCGACGCGGTGAACAAAGTTGATCGCGTAGTTCTTTAACAAGCAAACAGCCGATAAGTGTGGGCGCTTAATACTGGATGCGACGAACGCAAGTTCGTTAGCTTACAAGTAATGAAGTGCTCGCACAGAAGTAAGGTTTGAACGAAAGTTCAAGTCAGATTCTGAGAGTGAGCGACCGCTCGTAAAGAGCGAAAACAGCAGATTGAACTGAAGAGTTTGATCCTGGCTCAGATTGAACGCTGGCGGCATGCCTTACACATGCAAGTCGAACGGCAGCATGATCTAGCTTGCTAGATTGATGGCGAGTGGCGAACGGGTGAGTAATACATCGGAACGTGCCCTGTAGTGGGGGATAACTAGTCGAAAGATTAGCTAATACCGCATACGACCTGAGGGTGAAAGTGGGGGACCGCAAGGCCTCATGCTATAGGAGCGGCCGATGTCTGATTAGCTAGTTGGTGAGGTAAAGGCTCACCAAGGCGACGATCAGTAGCTGGTCTGAGAGGACGATCAGCCACACTGGGACTGAGACACGGCCCAGACTCCTACGGGAGGCAGCAGTGGGGAATTTTGGACAATGGGCGAAAGCCTGATCCAGCAATGCCGCGTGTGTGAAGAAGGCCTTCGGGTTGTAAAGCACTTTTGTCCGGAAAGAAATGGCCCTGGTTAATACCTGGGGTCGATGACGGTACCGGAAGAATAAGGACCGGCTAACTACGTGCCAGCAGCCGCGGTAATACGTAGGGTCCAAGCGTTAATCGGAATTACTGGGCGTAAAGCGTGCGCAGGCGGTTGTGCAAGACCGATGTGAAATCCCCGAGCTTAACTTGGGAATTGCATTGGTGACTGCACGGCTAGAGTGTGTCAGAGGGGGGTAGAATTCCACGTGTAGCAGTGAAATGCGTAGAGATGTGGAGGAATACCGATGGCGAAGGCAGCCCCCTGGGATAACACTGACGCTCATGCACGAAAGCGTGGGGAGCAAACAGGATTAGATACCCTGGTAGTCCACGCCCTAAACGATGTCAACTAGTTGTTGGGGATTCATTTCCTTAGTAACGTAGCTAACGCGTGAAGTTGACCGCCTGGGGAGTACGGTCGCAAGATTAAAACTCAAAGGAATTGACGGGGACCCGCACAAGCGGTGGATGATGTGGATTAATTCGATGCAACGCGAAAAACCTTACCTACCCTTGACATGCCACTAACGAAGCAGAGATGCATTAGGTGCTCGAAAGAGAAAGTGGACACAGGTGCTGCATGGCTGTCGTCAGCTCGTGTCGTGAGATGTTGGGTTAAGTCCCGCAACGAGCGCAACCCTTGTCTCTAGTTGCTACGAAAGGGCACTCTAGAGAGACTGCCGGTGACAAACCGGAGGAAGGTGGGGATGACGTCAAGTCCTCATGGCCCTTATGGGTAGGGCTTCACACGTCATACAATGGTGCATACAGAGGGTTGCCAAGCCGCGAGGTGGAGCTAATCCCAGAAAATGCATCGTAGTCCGGATCGTAGTCTGCAACTCGACTACGTGAAGCTGGAATCGCTAGTAATCGCGGATCAGCATGCCGCGGTGAATACGTTCCCGGGTCTTGTACACACCGCCCGTCACACCATGGGAGTGGGCTTTACCAGAAGTAGTTAGCCTAACCGCAAGGAGGGCGATTACCACGGTAGGGTTCATGACTGGGGTGAAGTCGTAACAAGGTAGCCGTATCGGAAGGTGCGGCTGGATCACCTCCTTTAAGAGCGTGCATCCGACGTTAGGCGTCCACACTTATCGGTTTGTTTGATGTTACAGCCAAGGGTCTGTAGCTCAGGTGGTTAGAGCACCGTCTTGATAAGGCGGGGGTCGTAGGTTCAAGTCCTACCAGACCCACCAAGTTACGGACGGTGGAAGTTGTTCTCTGCCGTGACTGGGGGATTAGCTCAGCTGGGAGAGCACCTGCTTTGCAAGCAGGGGGTCGTCGGTTCGATCCCGTCATCCTCCACCATTACCTTTTGGTTACCAAACGCAAGCATCGACGCGGTGTCGATGGTGTTTGCGTTTGGCCTAGCCAAGACGAGCGTAAAAGTTCGGCTGTTCTTTAACAATATGGAATGTAGTAAAGGTGTCGCGGAGCATTGATGAGATGCTCGGTAGTAATGCGACACTGGGTTGTGATTGTATCAACCAGTATTACCAGAGCAATCGAAAGATTGTCTTGGAATACGGCACAACGCGAGAACTCAGCCTATAGCGAGACATACTCGTTATAGGGTCAAGCGAATAAGTGCATGTGGTGGATGCCTTGGCGATTACAGGCGATGAAGGACGTAGTAGCCTGCGAAAAGCTGCGGGGAGCTGGCAAACGAGCTTTGATCCGCAGATATCCGAATGGGGAAACCCGGCCCGTATGGGTCATCTGTGACTGAATACATAGGTCCCAGAAGCGAACGCAGTGAACTGAAACATCTAAGTAGCTGCAGGAATAGAAATCAACCGAGATTCCCAAAGTAGTGGCGAGCGAAATGGGATCAGCCTTGTACTCTTTAGCAGTATTGCTAGCAGAACGGAATGGAAAGTCCGGCCATAGTGGGTGATAGCCCCGTATGCGAAAGCAGTATTGTGGAACTAGGTGTACGACAAGTAGGGCGGGACACGTGAAATCCTGTCTGAAGATGGGGGGACCATCCTCCAAGGCTAAATACTCGTAATCGACCGATAGTGAACCAGTACCGTGAGGGAAAGGCGAAAAGAACCCCGGGAGGGGAGTGAAATAGATCCTGAAACCGCATGCATACAAACAGTCGGAGCCTGGAAACGGGTGACGGCGTACCTTTTGTATAATGGGTCAGCGACTTACATTCAGTGGCAAGCTTAACCGATTAGGGAAGGCGTAGCGAAAGCGAGTCCGAATAGGGCGTTCAGTCGCTGGGTGTAGACCCGAAACCAAGTGATCTATCCATGGCCAGGTTGAAGGTGCGGTAACACGTACTGGAGGACCGAACCCACTAACGTTGAAAAGTTAGGGGATGAGCTGTGGATAGGGGTGAAAGGCTAAACAAACTTGGAAATAGCTGGTTCTCTCCGAAAACTATTTAGGTAGTGCCTCGTGTCTCACCTTCGGGGGTAGAGCACTGTCATGGTTGGGGGGTCTATTGCTGATTACCCCGCCATAGCAAACTCCGAATACCGAAGAGTGCAATCACGGGAGACAGACATCGGGTGCTAACGTCCGGTGTCAAGAGGGAAACAACCCAGACCGCCAGCTAAGGTCCCTAAATATTGCTAAGTGGGAAACGAAGTGGGAAGGCTAAAACAGTCAGGAGGTTGGCTTAGAAGCAGCCACCCTTTAAAGAAAGCGTAATAGCTCACTGATCGAGTCGTCCTGCGCGGAAGATGTAACGGGGCTAAGCAATATACCGAAGCTGCGGATGCACGTAAGTGCATGGTAGGAGAGCGTTCTGTAAGCCTGTGAAGGTGTCTTGTAAAGGATGCTGGAGGTATCAGAAGTGCGAATGCTGACATGAGTAGCGATAAAGGGGGTGAAAGGCCCCCTCGCCGTAAGCCCAAGGTTTCCTACGCAACGTTCATCGGCGTAGGGTGAGTCGGCCCCTAAGGCGAGGCAGAGATGCGTAGCTGATGGGAAGCAGGTTAATATTCCTGCACCGTCGTATGATGCGATGGGGGGACGGATCGCGGAAGGTTGTCCGGGTGTTGGATGTCCCGGTCCCTGCATTGGAGATGGCACTTAGGCAAATCCGGGTGCGTGATTCAAGGGTGTGGGGCGAGCGACTTTAGGTCGCGAAGCAATTGGAAGTGGTTCCAAGAAAAGCCTCTAAGCTTCAGTCATACGAGACCGTACCGCAAACCGACACAGGTGGGCGAGATGAGTATTCTAAGGCGCTTGAGAGAACTCGGGAGAAGGAACTCGGCAAATTGGTACCGTAACTTCGGGATAAGGTACGCCCTTGTAGTTTGACTGGCTCGCGCCAGAAGGACGAAGGGGTTGCAATAAAATGGTGGCTGCGACTGTTTAATAAAAACACAGCACTCTGCAAACACGAAAGTGGACGTATAGGGTGTGACGCCTGCCCGGTGCCGGAAGATTAAATGATGGGGTGCAAGCTCTTGATTGAAGTCCCGGTAAACGGCGGCCGTAACTATAACGGTCCTAAGGTAGCGAAATTCCTTGTCGGGTAAGTTCCGACCTGCACGAATGGCGTAACGATGGCCACACTGTCTCCTCCCGAGACTCAGCGAAGTTGAAGTGTTTGTGATGATGCAATCTCCCCGCGGCTAGACGGAAAGACCCCATGAACCTTTACTGTAGCTTTGCATTGGACTTTGAACCGATCTGTGTAGGATAGGTGGGAGGCTTTGAAACCGGGACGCTAGTTTCGGTGGAGCCGTCCTTGAAATACCACCCTGGTTTGTTTGAGGTTCTAACCTTGGCCCGTGAATCCGGGTCGGGGACAGTGCATGGTAGGCAGTTTGACTGGGGCGGTCTCCTCCCAAAGTGTAACGGAGGAGTTCGAAGGTACGCTTGGTACGGTCGGACATCGTACCTAAAGTGCAATGGCAAAAGCGTGCTTAACTGCGAGACCGACAAGTCGAGCAGGTGCGAAAGCAGGACATAGTGATCCGGTGGTTCTGTATGGAAGGGCCATCGCTCAACGGATAAAAGGTACTCTGGGGATAACAGGCTGATACCGCCCAAGAGTTCATATCGACGGCGGTGTTTGGCACCTCGATGTCGGCTCATCTCATCCTGGGGCTGTAGCCGGTCCCAAGGGTATGGCTGTTCGCCATTTAAAGAGGTACGTGAGCTGGGTTTAAAACGTCGTGAGACAGTTTGGTCCCTATCTGCCGTGGGCGTTGGAATCTTGACGGGGGCTGCTCCTAGTACGAGAGGACCGGAGTGGACGTACCGCTGGTGTACCTGTTGTCTCGCCAGAGGCATCGCAGGGTAGCTATGTACGGAAGAGATAACCGCTGAAAGCATCTAAGCGGGAAACTTGCCTGAAGATGAGGATTCCCTGGAGACTTGATCTCCCTGAAGGGTCGTTCGAGACCAGGACGTTGATAGGCTGGGTGTGGAAGCGCAGTAATGCGTTCAGCTAACCAGTACTAATTGCCCGTGCGGCTTGATCCTATAACCGGTATGTTTCCGGCTGGGTCTGCCTTGTGCCTGATACATATACACAACCCCAAACTACATTCCCATATTGGCGACGTTGACCTCCGCGTCAGCGCCGCAACAAGTCATAGCCTGGTGACCATAGCGAGTCGGTACCACCCCTTCCCATCCCGAACAGGACCGTGAAACGACTCCGCGCCGATGATAGTGCGGATTCCCGTGTGAAAGTAGGTCATCGCCAGGCTCTCCCTCTAAACACCCCAGCTCCTCCCAGAGCTGGGGTGTTTGCTTTTA
>NZ_JBFBKP010000136.1:0-5729 GCF_040702285.1 Arthrobacter sp. NPDC080086 | reverse complement strand
TCCGGCGGTGACCTACTCTCCCACACCCTCCCGGGTGCAGTACCATCGGCGCTGTGGGTCTTAGCTTCCGGGTTCGGAATGGGACCGGGCGTTTCCCCCACGCTATGACCGCCGTAACCCTGTTACCCGCTCCCCTGGTCGTGCCGCCCGTGGTGGGGTGGCTTTTCCTGGGGTGGGAAGTCTTTGGTTACAACTCTGCTTTTTAGGGCAGTGTGGTGTTGTATTCAATTATGGTTTGGTTCCGTGCAACACAACGTGACCCGTGGTGGGTTTGTTGGTTGGGAACCACATAGTGGACGCAAGCAGTCTTGTTCTTCATACCCACCCCCGTGGGGGTGGTGTGTGGTGTAAGTTATCGGCCTATTAGTACCGGTCAGCTTCACGAGTCTTTAGTCCTCGCTTCCACATCCGGCCTATCAACCCAGTGGTCTGGCTGGGGGCCTCTCACACACAAGGTGTATGGAAATCTCATCTTGAAGCGAGCTTCCCGCTTAGATGCTTTCAGCGGTTATCCCATCCGAACGTAGCTAATCAGCGGTGCACTTGGCAGTACAACTGACACACCAGAGGTTCGTCCGTCCCGGTCCTCTCGTACTAAGGACAGCCCTTCTCAAATTTCCTGCGCGCGCAGCGGATAGGGACCGAACTGTCTCACGACGTTCTAAACCCAGCTCGCGTACCGCTTTAATGGGCGAACAGCCCAACCCTTGGGACCTACTCCAGCCCCAGGATGCGACGAGCCGACATCGAGGTGCCAAACCATGCCGTCGATATGGACTCTTGGGCAAGATCAGCCTGTTATCCCCGAGGTACCTTTTATCCGTTGAGCGACGGCCATTCCACAATGTACCGCCGGATCACTAGTCCCGACTTTCGTCCCTGCTCGAGATGTCTCTCTCACAGTCAAGCTCCCTTGTGCACTTACACTCGACACCTGATTGCCAACCAGGCTGAGGGAACCTTTGGGCGCCTCCGTTACTTTTTAGGAGGCAACCGCCCCAGTTAAACTACCCATCAGGCACTGTCCCTGACCCGGATTACGGGCCGAAGTTAGATGTCCAAAGTGACCAGAGTGGTATTTCAACGATGACTCCACCCGAACTGGCGTCCGGGCTTCAACGTCTCCCACCTATCCTACACAAGCCACTCCGAACACCAATACCAAACTATAGTAAAGGTCTCGGGGTCTTTCCGTCCTGCTGCGCGTAACGAGCATCTTTACTCGTACTGCAATTTCGCCGAGTTTATGGTTGAGACAGCGGGGAAGTCGTTACTCCATTCGTGCAGGTCGGAACTTACCCGACAAGGAATTTCGCTACCTTAGGATGGTTATAGTTACCACCGCCGTTTACTGGGGCTTAAATTCTCAGCTTCGCCTTGCGGCTAACCGGTCCTCTTAACCTTCCAGCACCGGGCAGGAGTCAGTCCGTATACATCGTCTTGCGACTTCGCACGGACCTGTGTTTTTAGTAAACAGTCGCTTCCCCCTGGTCTCTGCGGCCCCGCCACGCTCCGGACAGCTAGTGTCCATCACGATAGGGGCCCCCCTTCTCCCGAAGTTACGGGGGCATTTTGCCGAGTTCCTTAACCATAATTCTCTCGATCGCCTTAGTATTCTCTACCTGATCACCTGTGTCGGTTTGGGGTACGGGCGGCTAAAACCTCGCGTCGATGCTTTTCTCGGCAGCATAGGATCACCGGATCCCCCCATACGGGGGTCCCATCGGGTCTCAGGCATCATGAACAGCGGATTTGCCTACCGTTCGCCCTACATCCTTAGACCGGGGCAACCATCGCCCGGCCCGGCTACCTTCCTGCGTCACACCTGTTAATACGCTTGCCTCCCAGGTTTCGGTCCCGCGCTCCACCAAAACCCTTCACCCACAAGGGGTGTCGGGCAGGTCTCGGGCGGTTAGTATCCCCTGTTCAACATGGGCGGTTTTTCGCCGGTACGGGAATATCAACCCGTTGTCCATCGACTACGCCTGTCGGCCTCGCCTTAGGTCCCGACTTACCCAGGGCAGATTAGCTTGACCCTGGAACCCTTGATCATTCGGCGGACGGGTTTCTCACCCGTCTTTCGCTACTCATGCCTGCATTCTCACTCGTGTAGGCTCCACCGCTGGTTTACACCGCGACTTCACTGCCCACACGACGCTCCCCTACCCATCCAGACGCCTGAACCACAAGGGCTTAGCAAAAATCTGAATGCCACAACTTCGGCGGTGTACTTGAGCCCCGCTACATTGTCGGCGCGGAATCACTTGACCAGTGAGCTATTACGCACTCTTTTAAGGATGGCTGCTTCTAAGCCAACCTCCTGGTTGTCTTCGCAACTCCACATCCTTTCCCACTTAGCACACGCTTAGGGGCCTTAGTTGGTGGTCTGGGCTGTTTCCCTCTCGACTATGAAGCTTATCCCCCACAGTCTCACTGCTGCGCTCTCACTTACCGGCATTCGGAGTTTGGCTGACGTCAGTAACCTTGTAGGGCCCATTAGCCATCCAGTAGCTCTACCTCCGATAAGAAACACGCAACGCTGCACCTAAATGCATTTCGGGGAGAACCAGCTATCACGAAGTTTGATTGGCCTTTCACCCCTACCCACAGCTCATCCCCTCCATTTTCAACTGAAGTGGGTTCGGTCCTCCACGACGTCTTACCGTCGCTTCAACCTGGCCATGGGTAGATCACTTCGCTTCGGGTCTAGATCACGCCACTGCAACGCCCTATTCAGACTCGCTTTCGCTACGGCTTCCCCACACGGGTTAACCTCGCGACGTAACACTAACTCGCAGGCTCATTCTTCAAAAGGCACGCCGTCACAACTACAAGGCTGCTCCGACGGATTGTAAGCACACGGTTTCAGGTACTGTTTCACTCCCCTCCCGGGGTACTTTTCACCTTTCCCTCACGGTACTGGTCCGCTATCGGTCATTAGGGAGTATTTAGGCTTATCAGGTGGTCCTGACAGATTCGCACGGGATTTCTCGGGCCCCGTGCTACTTGGGATACTCTCCAGGCGGCGTGCAAACATTTCGGTTACGGGGCTCACACCCTCTCTGGCCGGCCTTTCAAGACCGTTCACCTATGCCCACGCTCTCACCCCACTGTCCCGGCAGAGACAGAACGGAAAGTCCCACAACCCCGACCATGCAACGCCCGCCGGCTATCACACATGGAACGGTTTAGCCTGATCCGCGTTCGCTCGCCACTACTAACGGAATCACTATTGTTTTCTCTTCCTGCGGGTACTGAGATGTTTCACTTCCCCGCGTTCCCTCCACGCACCCTATGTGTTCAGATGCGGGTCACCAGGCAACTCGCGCCCCTGGCGGGGTTTCCCCATTCGGACACCCTGGGATCACAGTCCGGTTATCGACTCCCCCAGGCTTATCGCAGATTCCTACGTCCTTCTTCGGCTCCTAATGCCAAGGCATCCACCGTGTGCTCTTAAAAACTTGACCACAAAAGATCAAGGAGTAATTTCGAGAGAACCACAGAAACCAACCACACCACAACAACACCACCCAAAGGCAGTACCATCGAGCGCAGCCAGATCCAGGTTCATATTCTTGGAAATTGCTTCTTATAAAAGATGCTCGCGTCCACTATGTAGTTCTCAAACAACAACCCCGTACCACACACCCCACACACCAACCCCTTGCCAACAGCAAGAAGGTCAACAGCGTCCAGGGCGTCGCAGCCAGGAAACCAGAAACACACAAAACCCACACCCCGCACCCACCCCCCACAAAAAAGGGACAGACACGAACCATGGTCCTGTTGTCTCAGGACCCAACAGTGTGCCAAACACTACCCACCAGAACCCCCACCACAGCGTTCCAGGACCCCCTCAAGAGAGGATCCGTACTAACCACCGGTGAAAAACCCGACAGGCACCTATTCATTGATATTCCACCCATGAGCACCCGCCGCAGAACAATCGTCTGCGCAACGGGCCTACTCCTGACAACACCACCACACAAACACTGTGGCTTGGCGGGGTTGTTGTAGGCGCTCCTTAGAAAGGAGGTGATCCAGCCGCACCTTCCGGTACGGCTACCTTGTTACGACTTAGTCCCAATCGCCAGTCCCACCTTCGACAGCTCCCTCCCACAAGGGGTTAGGCCACCGGCTTCGGGTGTTACCAACTTTCGTGACTTGACGGGCGGTGTGTACAAGGCCCGGGAACGTATTCACCGCAGCGTTGCTGATCTGCGATTACTAGCGACTCCGACTTCATGGGGTCGAGTTGCAGACCCCAATCCGAACTGAGACCGGCTTTTTGGGATTAGCTCCACCTCACAGTATCGCAACCCTTTGTACCGGCCATTGTAGCATGCGTGAAGCCCAAGACATAAGGGGCATGATGATTTGACGTCGTCCCCACCTTCCTCCGAGTTGACCCCGGCAGTCTCCCATGAGTCCCCGCCATAACGCGCTGGCAACATGGAACGAGGGTTGCGCTCGTTGCGGGACTTAACCCAACATCTCACGACACGAGCTGACGACAACCATGCACCACCTGTAAACCGGCCACAAGTGGGGGACCTGTTTCCAGGTCTTACCGGTTCATGTCAAGCCTTGGTAAGGTTCTTCGCGTTGCATCGAATTAATCCGCATGCTCCGCCGCTTGTGCGGGCCCCCGTCAATTCCTTTGAGTTTTAGCCTTGCGGCCGTACTCCCCAGGCGGGGCACTTAATGCGTTAGCTACGGCGCGGAAAACGTGGAATGTCCCCCACACCTAGTGCCCAACGTTTACGGCATGGACTACCAGGGTATCTAATCCTGTTCGCTCCCCATGCTTTCGCTCCTCAGCGTCAGTTAATGCCCAGAGACCTGCCTTCGCCATCGGTGTTCCTCCTGATATCTGCGCATTTCACCGCTACACCAGGAATTCCAGTCTCCCCTACATCACTCTAGTCTGCCCGTACCCACCGCAGATCCGGAGTTGAGCCCCGGACTTTCACGGCAGACGCGACAAACCGCCTACGAGCTCTTTACGCCCAATAATTCCGGATAACGCTTGCGCCCTACGTATTACCGCGGCTGCTGGCACGTAGTTAGCCGGCGCTTCTTCTGCAGGTACCGTCACTTTCGCTTCTTCCCTACTGAAAGAGGTTTACAACCCGAAGGCCGTCATCCCTCACGCGGCGTCGCTGCATCAGGCTTCCGCCCATTGTGCAATATTCCCCACTGCTGCCTCCCGTAGGAGTCTGGGCCGTGTCTCAGTCCCAGTGTGGCCGGTCACCCTCTCAGGCCGGCTACCCGTCGTCGCCTTGGTGAGCCATTACCTCACCAACAAGCTGATAGGCCGCGAGTCCATCCAAAACCACAAAAGCTTTCCACCCCCCACCATGCGATGAGGAGTCATATCCGGTATTAGACCCAGTTTCCCAGGCTTATCCCAGAGTTAAGGGCAGGTTACTCACGTGTTACTCACCCGTTCGCCACTAATCCACCAGCAAGCTGGCTTCATCGTTCGACTTGCATGTGTTAAGCACGCCGCCAGCGTTCATCCTGAGCCAGGATCAAACTCTCCGTTGAAAACAAACAGACACAACCAACAACCCCGGGAAAACGGGATACGAAGGCTGCACAAAATTTGAAACCAGCTAAAACACCAAACCACACCACAGGGGCGGCACGATTCGGCAATTTCAACCAATCAATAAAACAATCGGTATCAACAAACTTGGCACACTATTGAGTTCTCAAACAACAGA
>NZ_JBFBKP010000135.1:0-5772 GCF_040702285.1 Arthrobacter sp. NPDC080086 | reverse complement strand
GCCGGCCCCCGCCCCGGCCCGGGCCCGGACCGCGGGCGCCCGCGGTCCGGGGTCACCGCCGGCTGGCTAAGATGGATCAGATGACCAACTGCCGAAAGTAGTGCCTCCATGCCTTCGAATCCGGATGAGAATGCGGCACTGGCGATCCAGACCCCCGCGATCAACGACCGCTCCCTCGCGGCCGGGCTCGCCTACGCCATGGGGAGCCGCGTCTCCGGGATTTCCTTCGACGCCGCCACCGGGCTGATGCTGGGCAAGGTCCGCGGCGGGTCCCCCGTGCCGTATTCGACGACGGCGAAGCTGGTCCGCAAGGGCGGGGGCTGGAGCTGCACCGTGGGGGTCTGCAGCTGCCCGGTCCGCAAGGACTGCAAGCACGTCGCGGCGCTGCTCTTCGCGGCGGAGGACAACCCGGCCACCCGCGTGCAGCTGCTCGCCCCCGCAGAAACCTCCCGGCTCTCCCGCCAGCCGGCCCCCGTGGACCTGCCGGACTGGGAGCAGGCGCTCAGCCCGCTGCTGTCCCGGCAGGCGTCCACCCAGCCCTCCGCCGGCGTGCCCCTGGCGCTGCAGTTCGAGATCGAGGAGCCGGCACCGCACTTCTCCTACACCGGCCGCCGGGACCCGCTGCGCAGCGTTTGCCAGCTCAAGGCCCGGCCCGTCATCATGGGCGCGAAGGGCAAGTGGATCCGCGGCGACGTCTCGTGGAGCACCCTGAGCTACCTGAACTACCGCCGGGAGTGCAACGAGGCCCACGTGGAGTGGATGCTGGAGTTCCTGGCTTCCCACACCTCCGTGGCGAACCGCCAGCACGCCGGGACCGGGCTCTGGCTGGGCCTGAACACCTACGCCGGCCGGAACCTCTGGAGCCTGCTGGAGGAGGCCCGCAAGATCGGCCTGGCCCTGGTCCACGGTAAGGCGGACGAGCCCGTGCACCTGGCGGCCAGCCCCGCCGCCGTCGGCCTCAACCTCACCCGTTTCGGCACCCCCGCCGGCGCCGACAACGGCACCGGCAGCGCCCCCGGAGCCGGCAATGACGGCGGCGGTCTGGCCCTCGCCCCCACCATCACCGTCGAGGGCACCGAGGTGGACCCCGCGGCGGTGGGCACCATCGGCCGCCCCGCGCACGGCATCTTCGTCACCGGGGACGCGGGAACCCTCCCGGGCCTGGCACCCGAGGGCGCCACGATCACGCTCGCGCCGCTCGAGGCCGGGCTGAGCGAGGAACTGCTGGCGTTCGTCACCGCCGGCACCACGCTGCACATCCCGTCCCGGGACGAGACCCGGTTCCTCACCGGTTTCTACCCGAAGCTGAAGCAGACCGCCCGGGTCACCGCCTCGGACGAGTCGGTGGAGCTGCCGGCACTGGCCGTCCCCACGCTGTCCCTGCTGGCGAACTACGGCGCGGACCACCGGGTCCGGCTGCACTGGGAGTGGCACTACACCTCCGGCACCCTGGTCACCGCCCAGCCGCTCTGGCGCCACCCCGGTGACCACGGCTACCGGGACGACACCGCCGAGGCGCGCATCCTCGAAACCGTGGGACAGCCCTGGGAGGTGGTACCCAAGCTCGGCGAATCCGCCACCGGCGGCTGGGGCACGCCCCGGCTCGCTGACTCCGCCGAGCTCAGCGGCCTGGACACGCTGGCGTTCACCGAGGAGGTCCTCCCCCGGCTGCGCGAGCTGCCCGAGGTCACCGTGGATACCGCCGGAGAGATCGCCGACTACCGCGAGGCGGAGGAGGCCCCGGTGGTCTCCATCTCCACCAAGGCCACCGAGCAGCGGGACTGGTTCGACCTGGGCATCCAGATCTCCCTGGAGGGCCAGCCGGTGTCCTTTGCCGCCGTCTTCTCCGCCCTCGCCGCCGGCCAGACGAAGATGCTGCTGCCCAGCGGCGCATACTTCTCCCTGGACCTGCCCGAGCTGCACCAACTGCGCGCCCTGATCGAGGAGGCCCGGGAGCTGCAGGACAACAAGGACGCCCCGCTTCAGATCAGCCGCTTCCAGGCCGGGCTCTGGGACGAGCTGGCGCAGCTGGGGATCGTGGACGAACAGGCTTCCGCCTGGCGGGATGCCGTCGGCGGCCTGCTGGAGGGCGGCGTTAAGGGCCTGCCGCTGCCGGACACCCTGGACGCGGAGCTGCGGCCCTACCAGCTGGAGGGCTTCAACTGGCTGAGCTTCCTCTACCGCCACGGCTTGGGCGGGGTGCTGGCCGACGACATGGGCCTGGGCAAGACCGTCCAGACGCTCGCGCTGATCTGCGCTGCGAAGATCGCGGCGGCGGAGGCGGCCGCTTCTCCCGGGGCGGAGGACAACGACGGCGACGACGGGGCCTCCGGCGACGCGGCGGGTGGCGCCCCGTTCCTGGTGGTGGCACCCACGTCCGTGGTGGGCAACTGGCTGGCCGAAACCGCCCGGTTTGCCCCCGGCCTGACCGTGCGGGCCATCGGCGAGACCTTCGCCAAGAGCGGCTCCGATCCTGCCGATGCGCTGGCCGGCGCCGACGTCGTTATCACCTCCTACGCGCTCTTCCGCATCGACTACGACGCGTACGCCTCCCGCCGCTGGGCCGGCCTGGTGCTGGACGAGGCGCAGTTCGTGAAGAACCACCAGTCCAAGGCCTACCAGTGCGCCCGGAAGCTGCCCGCGGACTTCAAGCTGGCGGTGACCGGCACGCCGCTGGAGAACAACCTGATGGAGTTCTGGGCGCTGACCTCGATCGTGGCGCCCGGGCTGTTCGCCAGCCCCAAGCGCTTCGCGGAGAACTACCAGCGGCCGGTGGAGAAGAACGGGGACCGGGCACGGCTGGACAAGCTGCGCCGCCGGGTCCGCCCGCTGATGCTGCGCCGCACCAAGGAGCAGGTGATCCGGGACCTGCCGCCCAAGCAGGAACAGATCCTGGAGGTGGTGCTGAATCCGCGGCACCAGAAGGTCTACCAGACCCACCTGCAGCGCGAACGGCAGAAGATCCTGGGCCTGATCGAGGACGTGAACAAGAACCGCTTCACGATCTTCCAGTCCCTCACCCTCCTCCGGCAGCTCAGCCTGGACCCGTCCCTGATCGACCCGTCCCTCTCGGGGATCCGGGCCAGCAAGCTGGACGTGCTCTTCGAACAACTCCAGGACCTCGTGGCGGAGGGCCACCGGGCGCTGATCTTCAGCCAGTTCACCGGGTTCCTCGGCAAGGTCCGGGAGCGGCTGATCGAGGAGAACATCGAGTTCTGCTACCTGGACGGCAGCACCCGGAACCGCGCGGACGTGGTCAGCGAGTTCAAGAACGGCGCGGCCCCGGTGTTCCTGATCAGCCTCAAGGCCGGCGGCTTCGGCCTGAACCTGACCGAGGCGGACTACGTGTTCCTGCTGGACCCGTGGTGGAATCCGGCGTCCGAGGCGCAGGCCGTGGACCGGACGCACCGGATCGGCCAGGCCCGCAACGTGATGGTGTACCGGCTGGTGGCCAAGGACACGATCGAGGAAAAGGTCATGGCCTTGAAGGCGAAGAAGTCCCAGCTGTTCGCCGACGTGGTGGAGGGCGATGCGCTGGCCGGCGGGACGCTGACGGCGGAGGACCTGGCCGGGCTCTTCGACGACTAGCCGGGGCGGGCCTCAGGCGGCGGCCGGAGCGGTGACCCGCCCGGTGGCCAACCGCCGCTGGAACCAGCGGCGAAGCTGCTTGCCCTTGCCCTTCCACCAGCTGTCCTCGTCCGGGTCCGTGTGCCAGCGGAAGATCACCGTCACCAGGACGAAGACACCGCCGGCGGTCTGCGCCCACGCCCCGGATGCCGCGTACACGAGCACGGCCAGGCTCAAAGCCAGGATCGACGGCGGGACCAGGGTCAGGAAGACGGTGTTGGCCAGGTAGCGGCGTTGGGAGCGCGGCACCGAGACGGCCCGGACCATGTCGGTGCAGACGCACACGACGACGATCGTCTGGCCGAAGGTGAGCAACAGCAGGCCGGGCAGGGAGTTGCCGAAGAGGGCCAGGGCGTTCAGTCCGGAGTTCATGGCCGGCCCGCGCTCAGTGCGGACGCCGGCGCCGTTGCGGACGCGCGTCGGGAAATGGTGGTGTCCCGCGGATCACGGGTGTGCTGAATCTTCGGTGCTGCCCCCCGGCGTGTGCACGTGACCGGCCTGCCCGAGGGCGTCGACCGGTGGCGGCAGTGCGCCGCCGAGACCATCTAACCGGGAGGGAAAGCGGCCCGTCAGGGGGTCGCGGTACTCGACTTTGTTTTTTCACCACCCGTCTTTGCGGGCGGCTACTCAGTCCCGCCGGGCGGACTACCTAGGCGGATCAGGAGTTGTCGCGAGGGCGCCAGACGACGAGGGCCTGGGAGCGGGGGCGGGGCCGCTGGCCGCGGGCGAGCGTGACCACATCGCCCGCGGCACCGGCGGCGAAGATCCGGGAATCCAGCGGCTGCCGGCGGCGGCCCAGTTCCTCGGTGAGTTCGGCGACCCGGTGTTGCAGGGCCGCGACCTGGTTCTCCAGCTGCAGGATCCGCTTGATGCCCTCGAGCGAGACGCCTTCCTGGGAAAGCCGCTGCACCTCGCGGAGCATGTTCACGTCCCGCTGCGAGTACCGGCGGGACTTCCCGGGGGCGCGGCTGGGCGAGACGATGCCGAGCCGGTCGTACTGGCGCAGCGTCTGCGGGTGCATGTCCGCCAGCTCAGCGGCGACCGAGATGACGAAGATCGGCTGGTCGAACTCGATGTCCATGGCTGGACCCTACAGCCGGGCCTTGGCTGCCAGGCCCGCGCGGACGTCCTCGCCGGCGGTGGCCGCGGCGAACGCCTTGACGGCGTCCTCGGCCTCCTTGGTCAGCTTCTTGGGGACGGCGACGTCGATGGTGACGAGCAGGTCGCCGGTGGCCTTGCTGTGCTTGACGCCGCGGCCCTTGACCCGGAGCGTCCGGCCGGTGGGGGTTCCCGCGGGAACCCGGACCCGGACCTTGTCGCCGTCGAGCGTCGGAACCTCAATGTCCGCGCCCAGGGCCGCCTCGGGGAAGGTGACCGGGACGTGGATGCGCAGATTGTCGCCGTCGCGGGTGTAGAAATCGTGCGGCTTGACCGAGACGGTGACCATCAGGTCGCCGTTGCCGGCGGGGCCGTACTGGCCCTTGCCGCGGACCCGGACCTTCTGGCCGTCCTTGATGCCGGCGGGGATGCGGACGTCGATGACCTCGCCGTCGGGTTCGCGCAGGCCGATGGTGGTGCCGCGGATGGAACCGGCGAAGGAGATGCTGGTGGAGGCGGTCCGGTCCGCGCCCTTCTGCGGGCCGCGCTGGAAGGACTGGCCACCGCCGAAACCGCCGCCGCCGAACAGGTCGGCGAATTCAGGCGGGATGCCGCCGGCGGTGCTGTAGCCGCCGGAGTGGCGGCCGCCACCGCCGGTGAACAGGCCGCCGAAGAGGTCCTCGAAGCCCGCCCCGCCGCCGGGCTGGCCCGTACCGCCGGGTGCGAACCGCGCGCCGCCGCCCATCGCGCGGATGGCGTCGTACTGCTGGCGCTCGTCGGCGTCGGAGAGCACGGAATAGGCCTCGGAGATGTCCTTGAACTTCTTCTCCGACGCGGTATCCCCGGCATTGGTATCCGGGTGGTGCTGCCGGGCGAGCTTCCGGTAGGCCTTCTTAATGTCGGCGTCGGAAGCGTCCTTGGCGACACCAAGGATCTTGTAAAAGTCCTTGTCGACCCAGTCCTGGCTGGCCACTGGCGTTTCCTTTCAAAAAACAAAGCGTAAGGCGAGATTACCGCGGAGCGCCCAAGCGGATGAGGGGGCCCGGG
>NZ_JBFBKP010000134.1:0-5786 GCF_040702285.1 Arthrobacter sp. NPDC080086 | reverse complement strand
CCCGCTCCCGGTTCGGGGGCGGGCCGCCGGGGCCCCTTTCCTGTGTTAACCCGGGCCGGCTACTTCGACCGGTGCGGCTAGGACATCGGGTCGGTGATATCCGTGACGACGGCACCGAGCGCGGCGAGCAGCGCGTCGGCGTCGACGAAGGCGCTGTAGCCGTGCTCCCCGGCCCCCATCGAGATCCGCCGGCCGGCGACCGTGCTGTCCGCGTAGACCGGCCACGCCGTGGTGCTGCCCAGGGGAGTGATGGTGCCGCGTTCGTAGCCGGTGGCGTCGAGGGCGACGTCGGCACTGGGCAGCGAGAGTTTGTTGACCCCGACTGCCTGGCGGAGCTTGGGCCAGGAGATCTGCCGGTCGCCCGGGACCAGGGCGAAGAGGAACGTGCCGTCCTTGTGCTTGACCACCAGCGACTTGACGATGTCAGCGGGGGTGATCCCCAGGATGGCGGCCGCCTCCTCGAGACTGCGGGCCGCCTGCCGCTCCACCAGCTCCACACTGAGGCCCCGGGCCGCGGCGTCGGCCAGAAACCGCCGGCGCCCGGCGCCGCCGACGGGGCCGTCTCCGGCGCCCAGACCGGGGGCCGGGACCTCCTCCGGGCCGGTCATCAGTCGCGGTACAGCAGAAGGGCCTCGCCCTGTCCGCCGCCGCCGCAGAGGGACACCGCCGCCTTGCCGGAGCCGCGCCGCTTCAGTTCATGCGCCGCGTGCAGGGCCAGCCGTGCGCCGGAAGCACCGATCGGGTGGCCGAGCGCGATGGCGCCGCCGTGGATGTTGCACTGCTCCAGCGGGTAGTCCAGATCCTTGAGGGACTGCACCGCCACGGAGCCGAACGCCTCGTTGATCTCGATGAAGTCCAGGTCCGCCGTCGTCCAGCCGGCCCGCTGCAGGGCCTTCTTGATGGCGTTGGAGGGCTGGGAGTGCAGCGAGTTGTCCGGCCCGGCCACCTGGCCCGGCGCGCCCACGACCGCAAGGTACTCCAGGCCGTGCTCCTCGGCGTAGGACCGGGACGTCAGCACCAAGGCGGCTGCACCGTCGGAGAGCGGGGAGGAGTTGCCGGCGGTGATCGTGCCGTCGGTGGCGAAGGCGGCGCGGAGCCCGGCGAGGGACGCCACGGAGGTGTCCGGCCGGACCCCCTCGTCCGTGCTGACCGTCACCGGTTCACCCTTGCGCTGCTTCACGCTGATCGGCGCGATCTCACCGTCGAACACACCGTCCTTGCCGGCGGCGGCGGCCCGCTGGTGTGATGCGGCGGCCACCTCGTCCTGTGCGGTCCGGTCGATGCCCAGGGTGACGTTCTTGCTCTCGGTGGAGAGGCCCATGGACTGGCCGTCAAACGCATCCGTCAGGCCGTCGTGCGCGGCGGCGTCGAGGGCCTGGATGGAGCCGTAGGTCCAGCCCTGGCGGGAGCCCGGCAGCAGGTGCGGCGCGCGGCTCATCGACTCCTGGCCGCCGGCCACCACCACGGTGGCGTCTCCGCTGCGGATCATCCGGGCGGCGTCGATCACGGCCGTCAGGCCGGAGAGGCAGACTTTGTTGATGGTGACGGTGGGGACATTCCAGCCCACACCGGCGCCGATCGCGCTCTGGCGGGCGGGGTTCTGCCCGGCGCCGGCCTGCAGGACCTGGCCCATGATCACGGCATCCACCTGATCGGTGGCCACCCCGCTGGCGGCGAGGGCCGCGCGGATGGCGTGGGTGCCGAGCTCGACGGCGGTGAAACTGGACAGCTGTCCGTTCAGCCGGCCCTGCGGGGTGCGGGCGGCGGCGAGGATGACAACATCGTTGTTGTCCGGCGAGTTGTTCATGATGGTTTTTCCGATCTCTGGGGATAGCCCAAGGTTATCGTGAGCCCCATCACGGGGCTATCCGGGGAACCGGCCCGGCCGCCCACCCCGCCGCCCACCCCACTCCCGCTCGGTTGGCCACCCCTCCGCGCGGGGGAGGGGCCGGTGTTTGCAATCACGGCGTAAGTGGGGTAGACAAGTAGGTTGCTTTGCCGTATCGTAGATATTTGCGTCTTCCCTGTTTACCTTCAGCCTTCATATAGCGGTGGGCTTAGCCTGACAGCTGTTCCATCAATGTGCCGTCTACAACGTGCACCAGCATGGGCAGTATGGGTCCCGGGTCATATAGCGGAACCGGATTGGTAGCACTGCGGAGTCACTTCGCAGACTGCATGACGGGGGAGATCTGAAAACGCCTGAAGGTCTGTGGAAGGATCCCTCTTGGTCGCCTCGAGCACCTCTAATGAAAACAACGCCGCTATTAATGCCGACAGCACCGATGGTGCCACCCGCCGGCTCTCCTTCGCTAAGATTCACGAACCGCTGGATGTTCCGAATCTGCTTGCCCTGCAAACCGACAGCTTTGACTGGCTCGTCGGCAACGAACGCTGGCAGGCACGCGTAGCGAAGGCAGTCGAAGAAGGTGACCTGAGCGTCGCAACGACGTCCGGTCTGTCCGACATCTTCGAAGAGATCTCCCCGATCGAGGACTTCCAGGGCACCATGTCCCTGAGCTTCTCCGAGCCGGAGTTCGCTGACCCCAAGTACACCATGGCCGAGTGCAAGGACCGGGACGCTACGTACTCGGCTCCGCTGTACGTCAAGGCCGAGTTCATGAACAACAACACGGGCGAAATCAAGCAGCAGACCGTGTTCATGGGTGACTTCCCGCTGATGACCGAGAAGGGCACCTTCGTCGTCAACGGCACCGAGCGTGTCGTCGTCTCCCAGCTGGTCCGTTCGCCGGGCGCCTACTTCGAGCGCACCGCCGACAAGACCAGCGACAAGGACATCTTCACCGCGAAGATCATCCCGTCCCGCGGCGCCTGGTTCGAACTCGAGATCGACAAGCGCGACCAGGTCGGCGTCCGCCTCGACCGCAAGCGCAAGCAGTCCGTCACGGTGCTGCTGAAGGCCCTCGGCTGGACCGAAGGCCAGATCCTCGAGGAGTTCGGCCAGTACGACTCCATGCGTGCCACGCTGGAGAAGGACGCTACCGAAACCCGCGAAGACGCGTTGCTGGACATCTACCGGAAGCTGCGCCCGGGCGAGCCGCCCACCGTCGAGGCTGCCCAGTCGCTGCTGGACAACCTGTACTTCAACTCCAAGCGCTACGATCTGGCCAAGGTTGGCCGTTACAAGATCAACCGCAAGCTGGGCATCGACCGCTCCCTTGGCGACAAGGAAGCCTCGGTCCTGCACGTTGAAGACATCGTCGCCATGATCAAGTTCCTCGTCGCGCTGCACGCCGGCGAGAAGACCATCATGGGCAAGCGCGATGGCCAGGACCACGAGCTGCGCGTCGAGATCGACGACATCGACCACTTCGGCAACCGCCGTATCCGCGCCGTCGGCGAGCTCATCGAGAACCAGGTCCGCACCGGCCTGTCCCGCATGGAGCGCGTTGTCCGCGAGCGGATGACCACCCAGGACGTCGAGGCGATCACGCCGCAGACCCTGATCAACATCCGACCGGTCGTCGCCGCGATCAAGGAGTTCTTCGGAACCTCCCAGCTCTCGCAGTTCATGGACCAGAACAACCCGCTCTCGGGCCTGACCCACAAGCGCCGCCTGTCCGCGCTGGGCCCCGGCGGTCTGTCCCGTGACCGTGCCGGCATGGAAGTCCGTGACGTGCACCCGTCCCACTACGGACGTATGTGCCCCATCGAAACCCCTGAAGGCCCGAACATTGGTCTGATCGGTTCGCTGGCGTCCTACGGCCGCATCAACCCGTTCGGTTTCATCGAAACCCCGTACCGGCTGGTCAAGGACGGCGTCGTCTCCGACGATGTCCAGTACCTGACCGCCGACGACGAGGCCGAGGTGCTCATCGCCCAGGCCAACGCGCCGCTGGACGAGAACAAGAAGTTCGCCGAGGACACCGTCCTGGTCCGTGCCCGTGGTGGTGGAGGCGAGCCCGTGCTGGTCCCGGCCGCCGACGTCGAGTTCATGGACGTTTCCCCGCGCCAGATGGTGTCCGTGGCTACCGCCCTGATCCCGTTCCTCGAGCACGACGATGCCAACCGTGCACTCATGGGTGCCAACATGCAGCGCCAGGCCGTGCCGCTGGTCCGCTCCGAGGCGCCGTTCGTCGGCACCGGCATGGAGCGCGCCGCAGCCGTCGACGCCGGTGACGTGGTCATCGCGAAGAAGGCCGGTGTGGTCACCGAGGTCTCCGCCGAGCTCGTCATCATGCTCAACGACGACGGCACCGAGACGAACTACCGGATCAACAAGTTCGCCCGCTCCAACCAGGGCAACTGCTACAACCACCGTGTCCTGGTCAACGAAGGCCAGCGCCTCGAGGTCGGCGGCATCATCGCCGACGGCCCGGCGACGGACCAGGGTGAACTCGCCCTCGGAAAGAACCTCCTGGTGGCATTCATGTCCTGGGAAGGCCACAACTTCGAGGACGCCATCATCCTCTCCCAGCGGATCGTGGCCGAGGATGTCCTGTCCTCGATCCACATCGAGGAGCACGAGATCGATGCCCGCGACACCAAGCTTGGTGCCGAGGAAATCACCCGTGACATCCCGAACGTGTCCGAGGAGGTCCTGGCCGGACTGGACGAGCGCGGCATCATCCACATCGGTGCCGAGGTCGAAGCCGGCGACATCCTGGTCGGCAAGGTCACGCCCAAGGGCGAGACCGAACTGACCCCGGAAGAGCGCCTGCTGCGCGCCATCTTTGGTGAGAAGTCCCGCGAAGTGCGCGACACCTCCCTGAAGGTGCCCCACGGCGAGTCCGGCACCGTCATCGGCGTCCGCGTCTTCGACCGCGACAACGACGACGAGCTGCCCCCGGGCGTGAACCAGCTGGTGCGCGTCTACGTGGCCGCCAAGCGCAAGATCACCGACGGTGACAAGCTCGCCGGCCGTCACGGTAACAAGGGCGTCATCTCCAAGATCCTGCCCGTCGAGGACATGCCGTTCCTCGCGGACGGTACCCCGGTGGACATCGTCCTGAACCCGCTGGGTGTTCCGGGCCGTATGAACGTCGGCCAGGTCCTGGAAACGCACCTGGG
The DNA here is from genome assembly GCF_040702285.1 of Arthrobacter sp. NPDC080086. Classification (NCBI taxonomy): domain Bacteria; kingdom Bacillati; phylum Actinomycetota; class Actinomycetes; order Micrococcales; family Micrococcaceae; genus Arthrobacter; species Arthrobacter sp. NPDC080086. The sequence goes on along the minus strand of NZ_JBFBKP010000134.1, from coordinate 755 downwards.
CTGGGTTGCCAAGACCGGCTGGAAGATCGAAGGCGAGCCCGAGTGGGTCAAGAACCTGCCGAACCTGCCGCGCGAGAGTGGTTCCACCACCGTCGCAACGCCGGTCTTCGACGGTGCCCGCGAAGAGGAAATCACCGGTCTGCTGGACTCCACCAACGTGACCCGCGACGGTGACCGCCTGATCAACTCCTCCGGCAAGACCCGCCTGTTCGACGGCCGCTCCGGCGAGCCGTTCCCGGATCCGATCTCGGTCGGCTACATGTACATCCTGAAGCTCCACCACCTGGTGGACGACAAGATCCACGCGCGCTCCACCGGCCCGTACTCCATGATCACGCAGCAGCCGCTGGGTGGTAAGGCACAGTTCGGCGGCCAGCGCTTCGGTGAAATGGAAGTGTGGGCGCTCGAAGCTTACGGCGCCGCCTACACGCTCCAGGAACTCCTCACGATCAAGTCCGATGACATCCACGGTCGTGTGAAGGTCTACGAAGCGATCGTCAAGGGCGAGAACATCCCCGAGCCGGGCGTTCCTGAGTCCTTCAAGGTCTTGATCAAGGAAATGCAGTCGCTGTGCCTGAACGTGGAAGTTCTTTCCACGGACGGAACCACAATTGAAATGCGTGACTCTGATGACGCAGTCTTCACGGCTGCGGAAGAACTGGGCATCGATCTGTCTCGTGCAGAGCCCAGTTCCGTAGAAGAGGTTTAGCAGGGAGTCCACGACCGCGGGCTTGCCGCCCCCCGTCCTGGACGAA
>NZ_JBFBKP010000133.1:0-5816 GCF_040702285.1 Arthrobacter sp. NPDC080086 | reverse complement strand
GAACAGGCCCTGATTGCCGAATAGGTAGACCAGCGCAATACCCGGCAGCAGCGACGGCGCAAACAGCGGCAACATCGCCAGCGTGCGCATCGTGCCCCGCAACGGCATGCGCGTGCGCTGTACCGCGTAGGCCAGCGCAAACGCCAGCGGTACGACGATGGCCGCGACCGCGCCCGACACCGCCAGCGTGCGCTCAACCATGTCGAGGAAATTCGGCGCCCCCACCACGTGGGCAACCAGCGCCAGGCCGTGCTCGTCTGTGCTGCGCGCGCCGGCGACCAGGCCCGTGGCCTGCAGCAGCATCATCGCCGTGGGCAGCAACAAGCCGAGGGTCAACAACAGCAGCCAACCGAGCTTCATGCCGGTCAGCAGCGGCGCATCGGTGCGCCAGAACGGCGTGCGCGTGACTTGAGGGGGCGGTGTGGCCGTGACCACATTGGTCTCGGGCGGGAGCATCGACATGGCCACCTCAGGCATACACGCGTAGGCCATCGCGCTCCAGCGCGATCCACAGCTTGCTGTCGGCAAGCTGGGGGCGCAACGCATTGGATGCCACTTCGGCCACCAGCGGCGCATTGGCCAGACCGTCGATCGACAGCGTCACGCGCGTGCGGCTGCCCAGGTAAATCTGGTCGACCACGCGGGCGAGATGGCGGTTGGGAGCGTCATCGTCCGGATGCAGCGTCACGGCTTCCGGGCGGCAGAACAACCGGCCCTGGGCTGCGGTGCCATCCACAAAGGCGGGGTCGAGCAACAGCGGTTGGCCGGCCAGCGTGGGCGTGCCATCTTCCGCGCGCTCCAGCGGCAGCCAGTTGGCTTGCCCGACAAATCCGGCGACGAAAGCCGTGGCCGGGCGCGAATAGATCTCCGGCGGCGAGCCCGTCTGTTCGATGCGGCCGTTGGACATGACCGCAATGCGATCGGCCATCGCCATGGCCTCGTCCTGGTCGTGCGTGACCATCAGCGTGGTGACGTTCAGCTTGCGCTGCAGGCGGCGCAGCTCCACGCGCAGGTGTTCACGCACCTGGGCGTCCAGCGCCGACATCGGTTCATCTAACAGCAGCAGCGACGGCGCGGGCGCCAGCGCGCGGGCCAGCGCCACACGCTGCTGCTGGCCGCCGGACAACTGCGACGGGTATTTCGCCTCGCTGCCGGCCAGGCCCACCAGCGCGAGCATCTCCGACACCCGTTCGTGCATCCGGGCCCGGTTGCCGTTGCGCGTGTCGAGCCCGTAGGCAACATTCTGCGCAACCGTCAGGTTGGGAAACAGCGCGTAAGACTGGAAGACGATGCCGTAGTCGCGCTCGCGCGGCGCGAGGTTGGAGATATCGCGGCCGCCAGCGACGATCTGGCCGCCGTTCTGCGCTTCCAGCCCGGCGATGATGCGCAGCAGGGTCGTCTTGCCGCAGCCCGAGGGCCCAAGCAGGCAGACGAATTCACCCTGCGCCACGTCCAGCGAGACACCGTCGAGCGCGGTGAATGTGGCAGCCCCGGTGCCAAAGCGGCGCGTAACTTGCCGCACAGACAAAAACGGCGTGGCGAAACCCGGCGTCGGGTCAATTGCAGGCTGGGGCATCGGCGGAGGCGGTAGCGAAAACGCTCGCCACTGTAGCCAGCCGACATGTACCGCATGTGGCAGTTACCGCAAAAACGCCAATGTGCGCATTTCCGGATTTGGGTTGCGCGAACTACGCCACCGGGCGCACTTCCCCCAGGAAGGCGGCAATGAGCCGCGCCTCGCGGCGGTCCTGCAGGCAATAGAGGTATTCGCTCAGTTCCGGTGCGCCGCCCTCAAACGGCAGCACGCGCAAGTCCGGGTGGCTGGGCACTTCCTGGCGGGCAATCACGCTCACGCCCAGGTTGCGCATGATGGCCTCGCGGATGGATTCACGGCTGCCGATTTCCACGGTGGACGCCGCTGTCACACCCGCCTGCGCCATCATCGTTTCCGTCATGGCGCGGGTGGTGGAGCCCACCTCGCGCACCAGCAGCCGGCATTGCGACAGCGCTGACACCGGCACCGTCGATTGCGCGGCCAGCGGGTGGCTGCGATGCACCACCAGCACCAGCGGATCACGCGCCAACTCAATCCGCAGAAACCGCGCGTCGTCCACCCGCTGTGACGACGAGGCCACGTCCACCCGGTATTCCTGGAGCGCGTTGAGCATCTGCACGGAGTTGCCCGCCTCGATGCTCACGTCGATACCGGGGTGGCTTTTGCAGAAGCGGTCAACGATGTCGAGCACGTAATACGGCGCGGTGGCGCCAATGCGCAGGTGGCCCGCGCCCATGTCGCCGGAATTGCGCAGGAAGAAGTCGATCTCGGTTTCCTGACGCACGAGCTGGTCGACCAGCGGCATCAGCCGCACGCCTGCATCCGACAGCGCCAGCCGGCGCCCGCCACGGTAGAACAGCTCCACGCCGTAAGCCTCTTCCAGGGCGCGGATCTGCGAAGTCACGGTGGGCTGAGACAAACCGAGCTGCTTGGCGGCCAACGTGATACTGCCCAGGCGGGCGACCATAAAGAAGGATTTGAGCTGCGCGACGAGCATTGGCGGGTGGCGAATGGAGCACCGGAACGGTGCCATGAGCGCAATGTGCGCAAACGCGGCCCATTCTAGCGGAGCGCTCCGCCCTCACCTTCCATGTGCGCGGGCCGGCTCTCGTCCGTTTTCCGCATCTACATCCTGCCGCTACGACTTTTTCAACCTTTTCGCCAACGCAAATGCTGCGCACCCCCACATCGGGGGGAATTGGGCCCCGCCAGCCCTTTATTTCCACGGATCGAATCCATCACCCCACCGCGAGAATCCGTTCGCGCGCCACAGTCACGAGCCGACCGCGCGCGGGTTTCGGTTTTGCGGATTTGGAGAGAAGTGGATGGAACGCATCAGCAGCAACGTGCGCGGCAAGCGCTCGTGTAAGAAGCAGTGGACCGTCGCAATGATGGTGGCAGCAGCAGGCACGCTGGCAGCCTGTGGTGGTGGCGGTGGCAGCAGCAGTTCGGGGGCGACGCCCGCCGCTACGCAAAGCACGGCGTCCAACATCACCCTGGCGCCGGCATGCAGCGGCAGTGGTTGCGGTGCACTGGGCAATACCTACGCCGGCTCCGGCGTGGGCGTGTGGCAGGCAACGAATACGGGTGGCACAGCCGGCACGGTGAATGTGTCGATCGCCGGGCTCACCGGCCAGAACATCACGCTGGTCTACACCAACCAGGGGGCGACCGCACAGCCGATGCCGTCGGTGTCCCTCTCCCTCCTGTCGAACAACACCAGCGCATCAGTGGCCAAGCCGGGCGCGGATGTCGCGGGCGACGACGGCGATGCCGCGTTTGATCGCCAGCTGTCCGATTTCAATGCGCACGCACTGGACGGTTATGCCACGGGCGCCGCGCCAGGCACCCGCGCGCTAAAAACGCAGGGTACGTCCAACGACACGGTCCTGCGTCCGCAATCGGTGCCCAGTGTCGGCGCACAGCGCACATGGAACCACCAGCAGCCGGACGGCACCGCCGTCGTCATCTCGGCAACGCTGCGCCAGCAGGCCACCGCCACGGATGGCCGCATCGTCAACCTGTGGGTGCAAAACACGGAATACGGCAGCAGCAAGATTTCCGACGGCATCATCAACACGCTGGTGAGCAAATTCGCGTCGGGCGGCCAATCGGTGTACTCGCTGGCAACCTCGCTGGTGGGCCAACCATGGGGCAGCTACTCCAGCTCCGCCAGCCTGATCGATCCGAACCAGGCGCTCGATATCGTCGTGCTCAACATCCAACCCGACGGTCAGGCCTATGGCCGCGTGGGCTATTTCTGGGCGCGCAACAACTTCACGACCAGCGCGCAGCCGCTGTCGAACCAGTCGCTGTCGTTGTACGTGGATTCGGAAACCATCTACCTGGGCGGTACGTCGGGCCTGAACACTGTGGTCTCCACGCTCGGCCACGAATTCACGCACATGGCCAACTTCTACCAGCGCGGCGTGCTGCACGGCTCGCAATACATGTATGGCACGTGGCTGGAAGAAATGACGGCCATGACGATGGAAGACGTGCTCTCCAGCCAGATCGACCCGAGCTTCAACAACGTGCGCGACAGCCGCTTCCCGGCCTGGCTCCAAAGCGCCTATGACTGCTCGCTGACGGCGTTCGACCCATCGCTCAGCTCGTCGTGCCCGGGGTATCCGATCTCGGGCAGTCTGGGCGGCTTCCTGCTGCGCCAGTACGGCATTACGTATTACACGAACCTGCTGCAGAATTTCTCGTCCACCGACTCGGCCACGTTGCTGAGCAACGCCATCCAGGCCGCCGGCGGCACGGGCCTCGGCGATGCCGTGGGCCGCTGGGGCACGGCTGCAGCGCTGTTGCCGGTGCCAGGCAGCCCGGCGGGTTTTGCGTATCCGGCGCGCTCGGACAGCGGCTTCTCGATTCTCGCCATCAACGGCCAGAACTACAGCGGCCAGCGTACGATGCCGAGTTCCGTGCCGGCCACGCTGCAAGGCTTCGGCCAGTTCCCGGTCGCGCGCGGCTTCAAGGTCGGCACGTATGCCGAAACGATTACGGTGCCAGCCAATTCCACCGTGTCGATCATCGCTAACTGAGCCCCGCTCACGAAGCATCAAAAAAAAAGCGCCGCAGGTATTTCACCTGCGGCGCTTTGCTTTGTCACTACGGCGAGGCCAACTCGCCATAGCCCGACAGCCCGTTTACATCTGCACGGTATCGGCCACTTCCTTGAAGTCTTCGATCTGGTCGAAGTTCATGTACTGGTAGATCTTGTCGCCATTGGCGGTGAGCACGCCCATGTCGGCCATGTACTCTTCCTTAGTCGGGATCTTGCCCAGACGCGAGCAGATTGCCGCCAGCTCCGCCGAACCCAGATACACATTCGTGTTCTTGCCCAGACGGTTCGGGAAGTTGCGGGTCGACGTCGACATGACCGTTGCGCCTTCGCGCACCTGGGCCTGGTTACCCATGCACAGCGAGCAGCCCGGCATTTCGGTACGCGCACCGGCCGTACCAAACACGCCGTAGTGGCCTTCCTCGGTCAGCTGCTTCTGGTCCATCTTGGTCGGCGGCGCGACCCACAGCTTGACCGGGATGTCGCGCTTGCCTTCGAGCAGCTTCGACGCCGCACGGAAGTGGCCGATGTTGGTCATGCACGAGCCGATGAACACTTCGTCGATCTTGGCGCCGGCCACGTCGGACAGCGTCTTCACGTCGTCCGGGTCGTTCGGGCAGGCCACGATCGGCTCGTGGATGTCGGCGAGGTCGATCTCGATGACGGCCGCGTATTCGGCGTCGGCATCCGGCTGCAGCAATTGCGGATCAGCGAGCCACGCTTCCATCGCCTTGATACGGCGCTGCAGGCTGCGTGCATCTTGGTAGCCCTGCGCGATCATCCACTTGAGCAGCGTGATGTTGCTGTTCAGGTATTCGATGATCGGTTCCTTGTTCAGGTGCACCGTGCAACCGGCAGCCGAACGCTCGGCGGACGCATCCGACAGCTCGAACGCTTGCTCGACCTTCAGATCAGGCAGGCCTTCGATTTCGAGAATGCGGCCCGAGAAGATGTTCTTCTTGCCTTGCTTGGCGACCGTCAGCATGTCTTGCTTGATCGCGTACAGCGGAATCGCGTTGACGAGGTCACGCAGCGTGACGCCGGGCTGCATCTTGCCCTTGAAGCGGACCAGCACCGATTCCGGCATGTCCAGCGGCATCCTTGAGCTCCACGCGGCCGATGACGGTCGCTTCGGGTGCCACATAGGCGTTTGCGTCAATGGTCGGGGCAACGTCGCCGAGTTGGTAGAGGGCC
>NZ_JBFBKP010000132.1:0-6076 GCF_040702285.1 Arthrobacter sp. NPDC080086 | reverse complement strand
CGCTGGTTGGCTCCGGCCCCAAGGCCGACGCCGTGAAGCGCCGCCGCCGGACCTCCGCCCCCGCAGCCCCCGCGGCCACCGCCGCGGCCGCAGCCCCCGCCGAGCCGGTCGAGTCGCACGACATCTGGATCGACCCGGCAGCCGTCAGCCACTCCGGACGCGGGCCCCAGGCGCCCGTTGCCGGGGCCGACCCGCGCCCCACCCTCGGCGGAGCCATCACCGGCCTCGTCTCCAAGGTCCTGGCCAAGCCGCCGGTCCGGAAGATCGCCCGAGACCTCGGCATCGACCTGGCCGACGTCGTCCCCACCGGCGCCCGCGGCGAGGTAACCCGCGAGGACCTGGTCAGCTACCAGGCGCAGCGCGACGCCGAGCTGGACAAGGCGGACACCTTCTGGGGCAAGACCGGCCGGCCGCAGGAACAGCGGATCGAGAAGATCCCGGTCAAGGGTGTCCGCAAGGCCACCGCCCGGGCCATGGTCGAGTCGGCCTTCGCCGCCCCGCATGTGAGCATCTTCGTCGACGTGGACGCCAGCCGCACCATGGAGTTCGTCAAGCGGCTGAAGGCCTCCCGCGACTTCGAGGGCATCAAGGTCTCGCCCCTGCTGATCCTGGCCAAGGCCGTCATCTGGGCCGCGGCGCGAAACCCCAGCGTCAACGCCAGCTGGGTGGACGCCAAGGACGGCAGCGACTCCGCGGAGATCCACGTCAAGCACTTCATGAACCTGGGCATCGCCGCGGCCACGCCGCGCGGGCTCATGGTGCCGAACATCAAGAACGCCCAGGACCTCTCGCTCAAGGAACTGGCGCTGGCGCTGAACGAGCTGGCCACCACGGCCCGCGCCGGGAAGACCCAGCCGGCCCAGATGCAGGGCGGCAGCCTGACCATCACCAACATCGGCGCCCTCGGCATCGACACCGGCACCCCGATCATCAACCCGGGCGAGGTGGCGATCGTGGCCTTCGGAACCATCAAGCAGAAGCCGTGGGTACTGGACGGCGAAGTCATCCCGCGCTGGATCACCACGCTCGGCGGCTCCTTCGACCACCGCGTGGTGGACGGGGACCTCTCGGCCCGCTTCATGGCTGACGTCGCCTCGATCCTCGAGGAACCGGCGCTGCTGCTCGACTAACCGGGCGCGACTCACCGGGTCTGACTAACGGGAAGGGGCGCCCGCCCGAGCGCCCGCCCCTTCCCGTTAGACAGACAGAACCGCCTGGAGGCTCTACGCTCCGGAGTAACCGGAGAGGAGCTGGCCGATGACCCGGCTGCCGCCCCAGTTCGCGACGGCAATGGCCGCGGCAAACATGATGCCGGCCACGCCGAAGCTCGCGCCGGTGACGATGGAGAGAAACTTCCAGTCCTCCCGCAGCACGCTGCGCACCGTCGCCGGCATCTGCAGCGACGGGGAAATAAGGTTCGGCGCCGAGTCCACGCTGCCGTCGTCGAGGTAGGCCACCACGCGGCCGGCGGCGCGGTCCACGCGCATGGCGCTGATGTGGTTGCCGTGGCGGGCCAGCAGGATGTCATGCCCGACGAGCTGGCGGCGTTGCAATGTAGGCAGGGTAGGCAAAGGATTCTCCCGGAAACGTGGGCGGATAGGACTGTCCGCACCGTCGGGGGCACCTCCCATTTTACCGCCGCGCCGACCGCCGGCCCGGACCGGAGCCGGGTGAGACTGCCCACGGGCCACCGTGACGGCGGTCAAAGTGCCGCCCTCCTGTCCGACGGCGCCCCGCGGCATTAGAGTGGCACCAGCCGCCGCGGTGCGGTCCTCACCGATCAAAGGAGATAGTGGTGTTCCGGAGTCCGTTCCCCGCCGTAGACATTCCCGACGTCAGCCTCTACGACTACCTTTTTGCCGGCCTCGACGACGCCGCCTTGGACCGGGTGGCGCTGGTGGACGGAAGCAGCGGCGCGGAGACCAGCTACCGGGAACTGCGCGACGGGGTCAACGCCGTCGCCGGAGCCGTTGCGGCCCGGGGCCTCGGCGTCGGCGGCGTCGCGGCAATCCTCTGCCCAAACACCCCGGCCTTCGCCGTCGTCTTCCACGGCCTGCTTCGGGCCGGCGCCACCGTCACCACTGTCAACTCCCTGTACACGGCCGAGGAAACCGCCAAGCAGCTCGACGACGCCGGCGCAGACTGGCTCTTCACCGTCTCGGCGCTGCTCCCGGCCGCACGCGCCGCGGCGCAGGAGGCGGGCATTCCCGCCGACCGGCTGGTGGTGCTCGACGGCGCCGAGGGGCACCCCTCGCTGCGGGACCTGCTGACCGCCGGGGAACCCGCCCCTGAGGTCAGCTTCGACCCGGCCAGGCACATCGCCGTGCTGCCCTATTCCTCCGGCACCACCGGCCGGCCCAAGGGCGTGATGCTCAGCCACCGCAATCTGGTGGCCAACGTCGAACAGTCCCGGAACCTGCTCAAGGTCACCGCCGAGGACCGGGTCCTGGCGGTCCTGCCGTTCTTCCACATCTACGGCCTGACGGTGCTGCTGAACCTGGCCCTGCGCGAGGGCGCCCGGCTGGTCACCATGCCCAGGTTCGATCTCGCGGAGTTCCTCAGGCTGATCCAGGAGCAGCGCTGCAGCTTCCTCTTCATCGCCCCGCCCGTGGCCGTGGCCCTGGCCAAGCACCCCATGGTGGCCGAGTACGACCTCGGATCCGTGCGCACCACCATGTCCGGCGCGGCGCCGCTGGACGGCGAACTCGGCACCCGGCTCGCCGAGCGCCTGGGCTGCCGGGTGCTCCAGGGCTACGGCATGACCGAGATGAGCCCGATCTCACACGTAACGCCCCTAGAGGCCGACGACGTTCCGGTCAGCTCGGTGGGCTACACCATCCCTAACATGGAGTGCCGCCTGGTGGACCCCGCCAGCGGGGAAGAGATCGAGATTCCCGCCGAGGGCACGAGCGCCCCCGGACACCTGCTGTGCCGCGGCCCGAACGTGATGCTCGGGTACCTGAACCGGCCCCAGGAGACCGCGGACACCCTGGACGCGGACGGGTTCCTGCACACCGGGGACATCGCCACGGTCCGCGCCGACGGACTGGTCACGATCGTTGACCGGCTCAAGGAACTGATCAAGTACAAGGGCTACCAGATCGCCCCGGCCGAGCTCGAGGCGCTGCTGCTGACCCACCCGGGCATCGCGGACGCCGCCGTGATCGGCAGCGTCGACGAGGACGGCCAGGAGGTTCCCATGGCCTTCGTGGTGCGCCAGCCCGGGCCCGACGGCGACGCGCTGGACGAGGTGGCCGTCGAGGACTTCGTGGCCGCGAAGGTCGCCCCGTTCAAGAAGATCCGCCGGGTGCAGTTCATCGACGCGGTGCCGAAGTCGGCGTCGGGCAAGATCCTACGCCGGGTGCTGAAGAATCCGCACCCGGCGCCGCAGGCCTGAGCCGGCCGTAAAACCTGAGCCGCCCGGGCGGCCGGCGCCGCTATTCCGGCGAGTCGGTCTTGGCGATGTAGACGTCGCAGGGGGCGTTGTGGGCCACGCTGTTCGCAACGCTCCCCAGCACGCGGCCCAGGCCGCGCATCCGGCGGTTGCCGACCACGATCATTCGGGCGCCGGTGCGCTCGGCCTCCTGGATCAGGGCCTCGGCGGGCTTGCCGCGCGCCGCGGAGTAGGTCACGGGGGTGCCTTCGGACTGCAGCTTCTCGGCCACGCCTTTGGCGACCGTCTCGGCGTCGCCGGCGTCGGAGACGATCCACTGGTCGCTGCCGCTGCCGAACACCTGCGTCCGGTCGCTGTCGAAGGCGCTGACGACGTGGAGGGTGGCACCGAGGGAGGCGGCCAAATCGCGCGCGGTGTGCGCGGCGCGCAGGGCAGTCTCGCTGCCGTCGACGCCGACGACGATGATTCCGGACATGAGGTCTCCTCTAATTCAGGCGGGCCAGACAATCAGTTCAGGCTACAACGCCCCGACGGCTTCCCGCAGGACCGGCGCCAGTCTGCGGACGCCTTCCTCGATCGCCTCGGCCGGGACGGCGCTGAACGCGAGCCGCAGCTTGTTCGAGGGCTCGTCGGAGGGGCTGAACGCGGCGCCCGGGATGAAGACCACCCCGGCGTCGATCGCCTTCTGCAGCAGCGGGTAGGTGTCGATGCCCGCCGGTAGGGTGACCCAGACGAAGAAGCCGCCCTCGGGCCGGGTCCAGCTGAGCCCCTCCGGCATGTACTCCTCCAGGGCCGCCAGCATCGCCTCGCACCGCTCCCGGTAGAGGCCACGGTAGGTGGCGATCTGGCCCTGCCAGTCGTAGTCGCGGAGGTAGGCCGAGACCAGCATCTGGTTCAGCGTCGGTGGGCACAGGGTGACCGCCTCGGAGGCCAGGTAGTAGCGGCGCTGCAGGTGCGCGGGGACCAGCGCCCAGCCGATCCGCAGGCCGGGGGCGAAGATCTTGGAGAAGGACCCCATGTAGATGACGTCGTCCGGGTTCCCGGCCCGCAGCGGCGTCAGCGGGTGGCCGTCAAAGCGCAGCAGCCCGTAGGGGTTGTCTTCCAGGATGATGATATTCGCGTTACGGCATATATCCACGACCCGCTGCCGGCGCTCGGCGGCCAGGGTGATGCCGGAGGGGTTGTTGAAGCTGGGGATGGTGTAGAGGAACTTGATGTTCTTGCCCTCGGCCTGCAGGGCGAGGATCCTGGCCTCCAGCTGCTCCGGGACGATGCCGTCGCCGTCCATCGGAATGGTGGCCACCTCCACCTGGTAGGCCTCGAAGGTGTTCAGCGCGCCGACGTAGGTGGGGTCCTCCACCAGGACGACGTCGCCGGGGTTGCAAAAGACCTTGGTGGCCACGTCCTGGGCGGACTGGGAGCCCGCCGTGATGACGATGTTCTCTGGGGCTGCGTCGAGGATTCCCTCGGCGGCCATCACCTCGCAGATCTGGCGGCGGAGTTCCTCGGTGCCCTGGCCGCCGCCGTACTGGAGGGCGGTCAGGCCCTCCTCGGCGATGATCCGGGCCGCCGATTCCGCGAGCCGGTCCAGGGGGAGGGACTGGAGGTACGGGCTGCCCCCGGCGAGGGAGACCAGCCCGGGCCGGAGGGAGATGTCAAAGACGTCCCGCACGGCCGACTGCTTGATGTTTGCTGCGCGCTCCGAGAAGAGTTCCTCGTGGCGGTGGGCGGACGTAGCCGCGCGTTCGATTGCGTCAATGGCCTCGGCCGGCAGGACGGCGCCGGCGGCATCAAGTGTTTCGTGGGTCACACCCTCAGGATACAGCGCTTGTTGTTATAGGGAAAACTTTTGTTCACAAGATCGCGCGCACACGAAAGCCCCCGGCAGCCAGCGGCCGGCCGGGGGCTTCCGGGGCAGGGGAGACTACGCCGCGTCGGCGGTGCGGGCCTCTTCGATGGCTTGGAAGACGCCCTTGATCTGCTCCACGACCTCGGCGTCGTCCTTGGGGTGGACCTCGGCGAAGCGGACCATGGAGCCCGGGACGGCGAGCTTGACGTCCTCGAGGACCCGGGCGCCGGCGATCCCGGCGGCCTTGCGGGCCTCGTCCTGGGCCCAGACGCCGCCGTACTGGCCGAAGGCGGTGCCGACGACGGCGGTGGGCTTGCCGTTGAGGGCGCCGGCGCCGAACGGGCGGGACAGCCAGTCGATGGCGTTCTTCAGCGGGGCGGGAACGGTGCCGTTGTACTCGGGGGTGACCAGGAGCAGCGTGTCAGCCTCGCTGGCGGCCGCGCGCAGGGCGGCCGCGGCGGCGGGAACCTGGCCCTCGACGTCGATGTCCTCGTTGTAGAACGGGATGTCGCCCAGGCTGTCGTGGATCACGACCTCCACCTGTTCCGGTGCGTTGAGCTGGATCGCCTCGGCGAGCTGGGCGTTGGTGGAGCCGGCGCGGAGGCTGCCGACAAGGGTGAGGACGGTGGTGCTGGACATGGAGTCTCCTTCGTGTGCGCCGGGGGCGGCGCGTGGCTGATGGAACCGGCCCGGAGGCCTTCGCGGAGGTAAACGGACTGCGGTCCGTTTATTATTCCCGGCCGCTAGGATGTGGAGCGTGAGCCACATCCCCCTCCGCCCCGGCATGCCGGGGTCCGCGCCCGGCGCCGGCCTGCCCGCGGCCGCCGGCAGGC